>DATIXX010000071.1 GCA_035518095.1 Burkholderiales bacterium
CTCCTAAGCTTCGTTACCATGGCTGCGCACGTGGTTCTCGTAGTTGCCGCCGTGGTCAAGCTGGCGTATCCAGCTAAAACTCCAGCGGGTCCACATCCAAAGCCCAACGCACTTTTTTGCCCGCCGTTTCCGCGAGCTTGGGATACCAATCATTCAAAAACGCCTGGAGTTTTTTGCGCGAATTGCTTTGCACCAGCAGTTGCCCGCGCTCGCGACCTGCAAGCCGTGGCATATACGCAGGTACCGGATCGTAAACGGTCACTTCATGGTTAATGCGTGAAACCAGCTTTGCCGCCTCAGCAAGGTAGTTCATTACGGTGCTGAAACGCGTCGCTTCCGCGCGCAGCAGTGCCTGGTGCACAAAAGGCGGTAAACCGGCGTGTCTGCGTTCAGCAAGCAGGTTTTTGGCAAAAGCACTGTAATCATGCTTACCCAGCGCGTCGAACAAAGGATGATCGGGAAACTGCGTTTGAATCAGCACTTCGCCGGGGATTCCTGCACGCCCCGCCCGCCCTCCCACCTGCATGAGTTGCGCGAAAAGCCGTTCGGAAGCGCGGAAGTCGGTGCTGTATAAAGAACTGTCGGCGTTCAGGATGCCGACCAGGGAAAGTTTGGGAAAATCGTGGCCTTTGGACAGAATTTGCGTTCCCACCAAAATATCTGTGCGCCCTTCCTTTATGTTTTTTAGCATTTCGGGCCACATTGCCTTGCGTCGCGTGGAATCGCGGTCAATGCGCAAAATGCGCGCGCTCGGAAACAATTCCGACAATGCACTTTCCACCCGCTGCGTGCCCTGCCCCAACGGAGTTAGGTCGACGTTGCCGCAATTCGGGCAAGCGGAAGGCACGCGTTCTTCATGCCCGCAGTGGTGGCAGCGCAGCTTTTTTTCGCGCAAATGCAATACCAGGCGGCTCGAGCAGCGCGAGCAGCCGGAAATCCAAGCGCACGCGCTGCACATTAGCACCGGAGCATAGCCCCTGCGGTTGATGAAAATGAGACTTTGTTCGCGCCGTTGCAGTCTTTCCCTGAGCGCTTCAATTAAAGTTTCGGACAAGCCTTCGTTGAGCTTGCTGCGGCGAATGTCAATACATCGCAGGGACGGTAGCGCGGCATTCTCCACCGCGCGCTGGGTAAGAATCGCCATTTTGTAACGGCCCGACAACGCGTGCTGATAACTTTCGAGAGAAGGCGTGGCCGAACCCAAAATTACCGGCACGTTGGCCTGCTTTGCACTATAGATCGCGACATCGCGCGCAGAATAACGCAATCCTTCTTGTTGCTTGAACGAGGCGTCGTGCTCTTCATCGACGATTATTAGTC
Source organism: Burkholderiales bacterium (assembly GCA_035518095.1). Classification (NCBI taxonomy): domain Bacteria; kingdom Pseudomonadati; phylum Pseudomonadota; class Betaproteobacteria; order Burkholderiales; species Burkholderiales bacterium. Next base: position 1,321 of record DATIXX010000071.1, read on the forward strand.
CGAGCCTGGGAATCGGCGTGAAAACGGCAAGCCGCGTGCCAAGAATTATTTGCGCTTCGCCCGATTGCGCAAGTAGCCAGTTCTCCAGACGCTCGCTCTCGTTCAACCCGCTGTGCAAACACGCCACGCGATATTGAGGGAACCGGATTCTTAGCAGCGCTTCAAGCTGTGGTGAAAGGTTGATTTCCGGCACCAGAAGCAAGGCTTGCTTACCTTGTTCCAGCACCTGCGAGATCAGGCTTATATAAACTTCGGTTTTTCCGCTGCCCGTAACGCCATAAAGCAGCCAACATGCGAATTCGCCCATGCCGATTGGGCGTAAAACATGCGCTTGTTCCACATTGAGCTCCGGAGCAGATGCTGCCGACGCCACGTTAATGGCGGCAGTACGCCGAGTCTCCTGCACCCAGCCCAATGCCACGAGTTCATTCAAAGCTTTTTTTGCGCTTGGAGAGATTTCCCGCAATTCATCTAGCGCGAGAACACCTGCAGTCTTGAGTCGTGCCAGCAGTTTGCGTCGCAACACCTGATTTGCCGGAAGAGTGGAAAGATCAAGCTTGCGCCCGATTTCCGTAAGTTCGAACCAACAATTGGCTTTTCGATTTACCGGTTTATTGCGACGCAACCGAGGTGGCAGCGCGCCAATGATCGCTTGTCCCAAGGGATGGTGGTAATAATCGCTGCAAAATTTCAAGAGATCGAGCGTCCGTTGTGAGATTGGAAGAATGTCCTGAAATAGATGGGAGACCGACTTGATGCGTTGCGCGGGGATGGTGGATTGATTGGCGATTTCCATTACCACGCCTACTTGTTGTTTTTTTCCGAACGGAACCAGCACGCGCTTGCCGATATCGTGGCGGGTCAAGCCCGGCGCAGCGTAATCGAACAGACATGCGACGGGCACATCGAGTGCGACGCGTGCAATAACCATGAAAAAATTAAAAAGCTGGCACGAGGGTTGAGCCCGAATTCATAAGGCAAATTTTATCGTGCCGGAATCAGGTGTTTAGGCTTAAATTTTTTTATTCACAATTTCGGTGGATAACTTTGTGAATAAATATTTGACAACCCTTGCGACGCCCCTTGAAATGTGAAATATCGTGTTCTGCTCAAAATTTAAGCGGCACAAACAGCTTGCAATTCATAATGTTGGAAAATTTGCAGCCATTCATTCCAAGTAAAACAGTTGGGCGTAGCTTGGGCAAAGCCGGTGTGCATAACTTAAACGAGCGAAAGTGGTGACTAACTTCGGACAAAAGCCTTTCGAAATCTTGTTTCAATGGTAGTTACGGCTCAAGTCGTGCACCGCATCTACCATCACCCCGACATGTTCGGGAGGCGTAATTTGCATTACACCGTGTCCAAGATTGAAAACATGCCCGTCGCCCGCGCCGAAGCTCCGCAGTACTTTGTCCACTTCCTTGATGATAACCTCGGGCGACGCGAGTAACACTGCAGGATCGAGATTGCCTTGCAATGCAACTTTATGGGCCACGCGTTTGCGGGCCTCGCCAATGTCAGTGCGCCAATCCAGACCGATGGCATCGCAACCGGTGGCGGCGATGCTTTCCAAATAGTCTCCGCCGCCTTTGGTGTAAACAATGTTGGGCACTCTGGTTCCCGCATGTTGGCGCATAAGTCTGCTCAATATCTGCTCGATGTAGTGCAGCGAGAACTCTTGATAGGCGGAGCTTGAAAGAATTCCGCCCCAAGTATCGAAAATCATCACGACACTCGCCCCCGATTCGATTTGTGCATTGAGATAAGAGATTACCGCGCGGGCGTTGATTGCCAGTACCTGGTGCACCAGATCTGGTCGCCGGTAAAGCATGCTCTTAACCTGTATAAAGTCGGTGCTCGCCGCGCCTTCTATCATGTAGCAGGCGAGCGTAAATGGACTGCCCGAGAAGCCGATTAGCGGCACCTCATAGTCCAGTGCTTTATTGATTTGGCTTACTGCGTCCATGACGTAGCGCAGCTGCGAGCCTGGATCCGGCACCCGCAGTTTTTTTATTTCGCGCTCGTCGCGCAGCGGTTTAGCGAATTTCGGTCCCTGGTTATCCGGAAAATGAAGTCCAAGTCCCATCGCATCAGGTATGGTGAGAATATCTGAAAACAGGATTGCAGCATCCAATTTAAAGCGCGTAAGAGGTTGTAAAGTAACTTCGGTGGCCAGATCAGGATTTTTGCACAGGGTCATAAAGTCCCCTGCGCGATGGCGGATCTGATTATATTCGGGCAGGTAGCGCCCCGCTTGCCGCATGATCCACACCGGTGTGTAAGGCGTGGGCCGGCGCAGCAGCGCGCGCAGCACCGTGTCGTTCTTCAATTTGGACATCGTGAGATTAAAACTGTAAGGGCAATAACAGTTCTGGAAAATTCCTCAATGTCCAGCATTAGCCTTTGGGTCAACGGGGTAGGTCTGAAGAGCCCATCAGAAATTCGTCCGCAGCACGCGCTGCCTGACGGCCTTCGCGAATCGCCCATACCACCAGCGATTGGCCGCGGCGCATATCGCCTGCAGAAAATACATTGGGAATCGAGGTCTGGTAACGGTTGGTATCCGCTTTGACATTGCCGCGGGCATCGAACCCGACGCCCAGTTCGTTAAGCATGCCTTCGTGAACCGGATGCAGATAGCCCATTGCAAGCAGCACAAGGTCAGCCCGGATTTCGAATTCCGTGCCGGGCATTTCCTGCATCTTGCCATCCTTCCATTCCAGCCGCACGGCATGTAAGGTGGTGACATGTCCGTCTTTCCCCGAGAAACGCCGCGTAGCGATGCTGAAGTCTCGATAGCAGCCTTCTTCGTGCGATGAAGATGTGCGTAATTTCATCGGCCAGTCAGGCCAGGTCAGCGGCTTGTTTTCCTCGATCGGAGGCTGGGGCAGGAGTTCGAAATTGGTCACGGCGATCGCTCCCTGTCGTATAGAGGTGCCGATACAGTCGGAACCGGTATCGCCTCCGCCGATTACCACGACGTGCTTGCCTTCGGCAGTAAGCTGGTTCGAAACTTTATCACCGGCATTTACCTTGTTCTGCTGAGGCAGGAATTCCATGGCGAAGTGAATCCCGTGCAATTCCCTCCCCGGCACCGGCAGGTCGCGCGGATGTTCTGAACCGCCCGTCAATACTACGGCGTCAAATTCATCGAGCAACTTGTTTGCAGGAATATTAACCCCTACGTGCTGATTGACACGGAATTCCACGCCCTCGACGCGCATTTGCTCCATACGCCGGTCTATATGGTGTTTTTCCATCTTGAAATCCGGGATGCCATAGCGCAAAAGCCCCCCGATACGGTCGTTCTTTTCGAACAGCACAACATCATGGCCGGCGCGCGCCAGTTGCTGTGAGCAGGCCATTCCGGCAGGCCCGGATCCGACCACTGCAATCCGTTTACCTGTTTTGTGCGCTGGAATCTGCGGCACCACCCAACCCATCTCCCAGCCTTTGTCGATTATCGTGTGCTCGATAGACTTGATGGTGACCGGATCATCGTTAATGTTTAGTGTGCACGCTGCCTCGCAGGGCGCGGGGCAAATGCGTCCGGTGAATTCCGGGAAATTATTGGTCGAATGCAAAACTTCGAGCGCTTCGCGCCAGTTCTGGCGGTAAACCAAATCATTCCAGTCCGGAATAATATTGTTGATGGGACAGCCGGTCTGGCAAAAGGGAATGCCGCAGTCCATGCAGCGCGCGCCTTGCTTTGCCATCTCGGCATCGGGCAGCGGCAGATAGAACTCGCGGAAACTGCGCACCCGCTCCTCCACCGGGAGGGCGGGCAGATCGTGCCGCGCGATCTCCATGAACCCAGTGACTTTACCCATGCTGCGCGATTTCAACCTTGGGTTGTGCTTGCTCCTGGGCTGCGGCCATTTCCTTCAGGGCGCGCCGATATTCGGTCGGCATTACCTTGACGAACTTGGGCAGATATTTCTCCCAATGTTCGAGGATCTTTTTGGCACGCTGGCTGCCGGTATAATGGAGATGCTTTTGAATCAAAACGCGAAGCAGCCGCTCGTCCGACTGCCCGAGTTGCTTTACGTTGACTCGGCCATGGCTCTCCGGATCTCCGCCGCCGAGTTGTTCCATGGCCTGCGCTTCCTCGGGCACGGCCTCCAGTTCGACCATCGCCAAATTGCAACGACGCTCGAAGTCACCTTCTTCGTCTAGAACGTACGCGACGCCGCCGCTCATGCCGGCGGCAAAGTTGCGACCCGTGTAACCGAGTATCACCACGGTGCCACCGGTCATGTATTCGCACCCGTGGTCGCCTACCCCTTCCACCACCGCAACTGCACCGGAATTGCGCACCGCAAAGCGCTCGCCTGCGACACCGCGGAAATAGCATTCGCCGGCAATCGCGCCATACAGCACGACGTTGCCCACAATAATGTTATTCTCCGGGACGATAGGGCAGTCCGCTGGAGGATAAATGACTATGCGTCCTCCCGACAGCCCTTTTCCAACGTAATCATTGCCTTCACCTACAAGTTCCAGGGTTACGCCGTGGGCGAGGAACGCGCCGAAGCTCTGGCCGGCCGTGCCTTTAAACTTGACGTAAATCGTATCGTCGGGCAGTCCTTCATAGCCGAAACGTTTGGCGACTTCTCCCGACAGCATTGCGCCCACCACCCGGTTGGTATTGCGGATAGGACTCTCGATTGCGACCGGCTGCCGATACTCGAGCGCCGGCTTGGCTTCAGCAATGAGCTTGTGGTCGAGAGCTTTTTCCAGGCCATGGTTTTGTCGCTCGCAATGGTATCTCGCGACGTCAGCAGGCATGTCAGGGCGGTGGAAAATTTTCGTGAAGTTCAATCCCCGGGCTTTCCAGTGGTCCACGGCTTTCTTCGTATCCAGCATGTCGGAACGCCCGATCATCTCATTGAACGTGCGAAACCCCATCGTCGCCATGTATTCGCGTACCTCCTCGGCGACGAAGAAAAAATAATTCACCACATGCTCCGGCTGGCCGGTGAATTTCTTACGCAGCTCTGGGTCCTGAGTGGCTACGCCCACTGGGCAGGTATTAAGATGACACTTGCGCATCATGATGCAGCCCTCTACAACCAGGGGTGCCGTGGAAAATCCGAATTCATCAGCTCCGAGTAAAGCGCCAACGACGACATCGCGCCCGGTCTTCATTTGGCCGTCGGCCTGCACCGTGATGCGACCGCGCAGGCGGTTGAGCACGAGCGTTTGCTGTGTCTCCGCCAGCCCCAGCTCCCACGGCGTTCCTGCGTGCTTGATCGAGCTCCATGGGGAAGCTCCGGTACCGCCGTCGTGGCCGGCAATGGTGACATAATCGGATTTGGCTTTGCACACGCCCGCGGCAACTGTCCCCACCCCGACCTCGGATACCAATTTGACGCTTACGCTGGCGTCGGGATTAACGTTTTTCAGATCGTGAATGAGTTGCGCAATATCCTCGATCGAATAGATGTCATGATGCGGCGGTGGTGAGATCAATGCTACACCCGGTACCGTGTGGCGCACTTGAGCAATGTAAGCGCTTACTTTGTGGCCTGGGAGTTGCCCCCCTTCGCCGGGTTTCGCGCCCTGGGCAATCTTGATCTGCAGTTGATCCGCATTCACCAGGTACTCAGTAGTGACGCCGAACCGGCCGGAAGCAACTTGTTTAATTGCCGAGCGCAAAGAATCACCCGCTTTTACCGGAATATCCACCAGCACGCCCTGGACATAATCGGCGAGCATTCCATCAGCTTCGATTTTCCTGTAGCGCTGCGGATCTTCGCCGCCTTCGCCGGTGTTGGATTTGCCTTTGATGCGGTTCATCGCGATCGCCAGCGTGGTATGCGCCTCCTGCGAGATCGAACCCAGCGACATGGCGCCCGTAGAGAAGCGTTTGACGATTTCTTTGGCCGGTTCAACTTCGTCAATGGAAATCGGGCTGGCGGATTCTTTGATCTCGAACAAGCCGCGCAGCGTCATGAGGTGCTTGCTTTGCTCATTGATGAGCTTGGCGTAGTCCTTGTAGGTTTTAAAATTATTAGCGCGGGCCGAATGTTGAAGCTTTGCTATGGATTCGGGCGTCCACATGTGCTCTTCGCCGCGTACCCGATAGGCATATTCGCCACCCGGATCAAGCGCATTGCGGTACAAAGGATGATCGCTAAATGCCAGCCTATGCATGCGCACCGCTTCTTCAGCTACTTCGAGAATTCCAATACCCTCCACCTGGCTGGCGGTACCGGTGAAATATTTTTGCACGAACTCGGTGTTCAGCCCTACCGCCTCGAAAATCTGTGCGCCGCAATAGGACTGGTAGGTCGAGATGCCCATCTTGGACATCACCTTGAGTAATCCCTTGTTAATTGCCTTGACATAGCGCTTCACCGCATCCTTGTACTTTAGGTCCTTGGGTGCGAAGTCACCGAGATGTGCGAGCGTTTCGTACGCGAGATAAGGATAAATCGCTTCAGCGCCGTAACCCGCAAGCAGAGCATAATGGTGCACTTCGCGCACCGAGCCCGTTTCAACCACTAAGCCGGTACTGGTGCGCAGCCCTTTTCCAACTAAATGGTGATGTACCGCCGAAGTCGCGAGCAACGCCGGAATGGCGATGAAATTGGGTGCAATGTCCCGGTCGCTCAATACCAAGATGTTGCAGCCTTCGCGCACCGCGTTTTCGGCTTTGTGACACAACGTATCGAGCGCGCTCTCCATCCCGGCTGCGCCTTGAGCAAGCGGATAACAAATCGAGAGAGCGCAAGAACGAAATGCGCCAGCAGTTAATTCAGCGATGCGCAAGATCCTGCCCATATCCTCGCCCGCGAGCACCGGCTGTTTGGCCTCAAGCCGCGCCGGTGGTGCGGCAAGTTCAATTCCTAGAAGATTAGGACGAGGGCCAATGAAGGATACCAGTGACATAACCGATTCTTCGCGGATCGAGTCTATCGGCGGGTTGGTCACCTGCGCGAACATCTGCTTAAAATAATGGTAGAGCGGTTTTGGCCGGTCAGACAGCACCGCAAGCGGTGAATCATTGCCCATTGAGCCCACGGCTTCCTCACCCGCTGCCGCCATGGGTGCGAGAATGAATTTCAAATCTTCCTGGGTGTAGCTAAACGCCTGCTGGCGGTCCAGCAGATCAACCCTGGACTCAATGTTGTATTCCTGACTGGGCAGTTCTTCCAGCGCGACCTTGGACTGATTGATCCACGTCCGATAAGGCTTGGCAGCCGATAATTGCGCCTTGAGCTCGACGTCGTCAATGATGCGCCCCGCCTCGAGATCAATTAGAAACATCTTGCCAGGCTGGAGCCGCCATTTCTTGACGATTCTATGCTGCGGTACGTCAAGCACACCCATTTCCGATGCCATGACCACGATGTCGTCGTCGGTAATGAGGTAGCGCGCGGGGCGTAAACCATTACGGTCGAGTGTAGCGCCAATTTGCCTGCCGTCAGTGAACGCCACCGCCGCCGGACCGTCCCAAGGCTCCATCAGCGCCGCATGATATTCATAGAATGCGCGGCGGCTCTCATCCATTAACGGGTTGCCCGCCCACGCTTCAGGAATAAGCAGCATCATGGCATGGGCAAGTGGGTAACCGCCCGCAACCAGAAGCTCCAGGGCGTTGTCAAAACAGGCGGTGTCCGATTGGCCTTCGACAATCAGCGGCCACAGTTTCTCGAGATCAGCGCCAAGCAAATGCGAGCGCATTGCCTGCCGCCGCGCTGCCATCCAATTAATGTTCCCACGCAACGTGTTGATTTCCCCGTTGTGCGCAATCATGCGGAACGGGTGCGCCAGCTCCCAGGTGGGAAACGTATTGGTTGAGAAGCGCTGGTGCACCAAGGCGAGTGCAGAATCCATGCGTTCATCCTGCAGGTCCCGATAATAGGTCCCCACCTGGTGCGCCAGCAGCATACCTTTGTACACTAAAGTGCGGCTCGACAACGAAGGAACGTAGAACATTTTTCCATCGGCGAGATTGAGTGCTCGCACCGCATGTTCGATGCGCTTGCGTATCACAAATAATTTGCGCTCGAAACAGTTCTGGTCGGAGCAAGAGGCGCCGCGGCCCACGAATATCTGCCGGATTACTGGCTCCTGTCGCTTGGCATCTTCGCTGATGCACTCATTATTGGTGGATACGTCGCGCCAGCCGAGTACAGACTGGCCTTCATCGGCAACCATTTGCTCGATCACCCGCTCACAGGCGGCGCGGCTTGCGCGGACCCGCGGCAGGAAAACCATTCCCACTCCGTAAGCTCCCGACTCCGGCAGCAAAAATCCGGCCCTTTTGCATTCCGACCTCAGGAAAGTATCGGGAATTTGAATCAAAATACCTGCGCCGTCGCCTAGCAGCGGATCCCAGCCGGTCGCGCCGCGGTGCGTGAGGTTATTGAGGATCTGAAGGCCCTGCTCGATGATACTGTGGCTTTTCTTACCCTTGATATGAGCAATGAAGCCCACCCCGCACGCATCGTGCTCCCGGGCGGGGTCATACAAACCCTGTTTTGGGGGCGCTTGACTCACTGTTTACTCTCGTGAATATGCAATCAGGACGACCAGCGGAGCAAAAACTTCGAGCAAGTATCCTGTGCTCTGGTAGAACCGAAAAATTACACTGAAAGCGTTTAAGTCTACATCTTTCAATAGCCTACTTCAACTCGCATGCGGAGGCGCCGGTATAGCAGCGTTAGAATCGCGACATCGGATGCGAGCAACCCACAAACAATAAATAGCTTACGACCATAATTCTTCGACTGCGAACAGTCGCCGGTGCTCGCGTATAGCGTAGCGGTCGGTCATTCCAGCAATGTAATCGGAAATTGTTCTTGCCTTGTCGCCGCCGGCTTTTTCCTGAAATTGCGGGGGCAACAATTTAACATCCTCAATGAACGCGTGATACAGGTCGAAAATGATGCGTCTTGCCTTACTGCTCATGCGCGCTACTCGATAGTGTTGGTACAGCTGCAGGCGCAGGAACTGTTTCAGTTCTTGTTGTTCTTCGCTGATACTCGCGCTGAAAGCGATCAGCGGCTTTGCCATGCGCGCCTCATCGGGGTTTTTCGGTGAGATCTGCCGAATATTTTTCAAGCTCTGCCCAGTAACATCAGATACGAGCGTATTGATCATATGTCGTACGGTCTCATGGATTAAGCGCCGCTCCGGTATCGCCGGGTACTGTTTCCGTACCGCATGCAAATGGCGCCTGAAGATGTCGACCTCCAGAAGCTGCTCCAGACTGATTAGACCCGAACGCAAGCCGTCATCGACGTCGTGGTTGTTGTAGGCGATCTCATCGGCCAAGTTACACAACTGCGCTTCCAAAGAAGGTTGCCGCTTGCGCAGAAAGCGTTCACCCAGCTCCCCTAAGGCCTTGGCGTTTTTTCGCGAGCAGTGCTTGAGTATGCCCTCGCGCGTCTCATAGCACAAATTCAGCCCGTCGAATGCTGCGTAGCGTTCCTCGAGCAGATCAACCACGCGCAATGATTGCAAGTTGTGCTCGAAGCCGCCACAGTCTTTCATGCATGAATTAAGAGCATCCTGGCCTGCATGGCCGAAAGGAGTGTGGCCAAGATCATGTGCGAGCGCGATTGCTTCCACAAGATCCTCATTAAGGCGCAATCCGCGAGCGATCGATCGCGCAATTTGCGCCACTTCCAGACTGTGGGTGAGGCGCGTGCGGAACAGATCACCTTCATGGTTGACGAACACTTGGGTTTTGTATTCGAGGCGACGAAATGCTGTGGAATGGATGATTCGGTCTCGGTCGCGCTGGAATTCACTGCGACCTTGAGGCGCTGCCTCCGGGTAGCGCCTGCCGCGGGAATGTTCAGGGCGGGTAGCGTAGACCGCCAATTCAGGCATTTTCAGGGATTGCGTTAAGGGTAGCCGTAACAACGTCTTTGGGCACGTCCGCGGTTAGGAATGCTGCGCCGATTTTCTTTAGGAGTACAAATCGCAACTTCCCGCTTTCGACCTTTTTATCCAGTGCCATTAATTGCAAGTAGCGCTCCGCACCAAGGTTAGGTGCGGAAACGGGAAGCCTTGCCCTGCGATAAAGATCGGTTATGCGCCGCACCTCGCTTTCCCGGATTAAGCCCATGCGCAGCGACAGGTGCGCGGCAAGCAAAGTTCCAGCAGCCACCGCCTCTCCATGCAGCCAGGTTCCATATCCTTTACCGGTTTCAATTGCATGTCCGAATGTATGTCCTAGATTTAAAATCGCACGCATTCCGGTCTCGCGCTCGTCGGCCGCCACAACTGCGGCTTTGTTCTCGCAACATCGCTTAATCACGTACGCAAGCGCTTCGCTATCGTGCTTGAGGAGTTTTTCCATGTTGCTTTCCAGCCACTCAAAGAATATCCCGTCTCGGATAAGCCCGTATTTAATGACCTCGGCAAGCCCCGCGCAGAACTCGCGTTCCGGAAGAGTATTCAGTGTAGCGGTGTCCGCCAACACTAATTTCGGCTGGTAGAAAGCGCCTATAAGATTCTTGGCTTGCGGATGATTTATGGCGGTTTTCCCGCCGATGGAAGAATCGACTTGGGCGAGCAGTGTGGTCGGAATCTGGATGAATGGGACTCCGCGCATGTAAACCGCAGCCGCGAAGCCGGCTAAATCACCAATGACCCCCCCGCCCATGGCGATTACCGCCGTTTTGCGTTCACAATGGTGCGAAAGCAGCGCGTCGAAAATCAGGTTCAACGTTTCCCAGTTCTTATATTTTTCGCCGTCTGGCAGCACTATCGGAACTACTTCCACCCGCTGCTCGCCGAGTACGGCTGTTAACGGGTTCAAATAAAGGCGCGCCACCGTAGAATTGGTAACAACTGCGGCTTTTTTTTGCACCAGGGCAGGTAGCAGCAATTCCGAACGATTTAACAGCCCGTCACCGATATATATCGGGTAGCTGCGTTCCCCCAAATCAACACTTAAAATCAGCATCGACATGCTTCAGATCGTGCGTTTCGCGCACCTTTTAAAATTGAACCAATCTTTTCTCAATTTCCCGGGCCAGCACACGCACGCTCTGTTTGCTCGTGTCAATTACAAGGTGCGCCACTTCTCGATATAACGGATCGCGCTCTTTATACAATTGCGTGAGCCTGGCGAGGGGGTCTGCGGTTTGCAAAAGCGGACGATTTTTGTCGTAGCGCGTTCGTTGCAGCAAATCGGCTGCGACGGCGCGCAAATAAATAACCGTGCCGCTTTTGGCGAGAATATCACGGTTTGTTTTGCTCAATACGATGCCGCCACCGGTAGCCAGCACTATATTATTGCGCTTTGCCAGCTCCCGTAAAATGGCTTGCTCGCGGGCGCGGAACCCCGCCTCACCCTCGATCTCGAAAATTAGCGGGATATTGACACCGGTGCGGCGCTCGATTTCGTGATCGGTGTCAAAGAAGGATTTGTTGAAGTGCTTGGCGAGCAGCTTTCCCACGGTAGTTTTCCCGGCGCCCATTAAGCCCACCAGGAATATGTTGCCGGAATTAGAGCTGGGTGCGCCGCCTTTGGGATGATCTGGGCCACCGCTTTCCATGAGCGGGAATTGTAACGGAATTCTGGCGCGCGACGAAGTGCCGGGTAAACGGAAGCTGCAGCACAGGGACCCGTCAGGGCTCGCGTGTCGGGTGGCCTAGCGTACTGTCAGGACATCCTTGAGGATTCGAGGCGTAATGAATATCAACAGTTCCGATCGGTTATCCTGAGTGCTGGTGTTTTTGAATAGCACGCCCAGGACGGGGATATCGCCTAAAAGGGGAACCTTATTTATCGTGGTTTGCAGGTTTTGAATGTAAATTCCACCGATCACGACGGTGCCGCCGTTTTCAACCAGCGCTTGCGTTTGAATGGCTTGAGTATTAATGGCTGGCCCGGCTGTCGTAGACTGCCCGACTGAGTCATTGTGGATATCAAGACCCATGATCACATTATCATCCGGTGTGATCTGCGGTTTGACTTTTAGACTGAGCGTGGCGTTCTGGAAGGCGACGCTGGTTGCGCCACTCGAGGTTGCCTGCTGGTAGGGGATTTGGGTTCCCTGCGAGATCGTAGCCTCCACCTGGTCCGCAGTTACCACTTTCGGGCTGGAAAGGATTTTCCCCTTTGCGTCAGCTTCAAGCGCGCTTATCTCAAGGTTGAGAAAGCGAGTAGCGGCGTTGTTAAAAAGAATCAGCGAAAGTGCGCCGGGTTGAGCGCCCGCTATGCCGGCTGCCGGCAGGTTAATATTTAGCGATTGCGGAATGGCTATGGCGGTTGAGTTGGGTTCCCCGATCCCTGCTGCATTCGTGCCTAAATCGCCGCCTGCTGAGGTTCGCGCATTGCCCGGAATGGCTAAACTTCCCGTGGTGCCGCCAAACTTGACTCCGAGATTCTTGCTAAAGTTATCCGTTGCGTTGACAATCCGTGCTTCAATCAGCACTTGTCGTACTGCCACGTCAATCTTTTTTATGAGCGCGCGCACTTCCTCGAGCTTGGCCGAAGTATCCTGCACAAAAAGCGTGTTGGTGCGGGCATCACCCACCACGCTTCCCCGCTTCGACAAGATTCTCTGTTGAGGATTAGTCAACAACTTTTCCATTGCATCGGTTTTTTGATAGTTCAGTTGAAAACTCTCGGTATGAAGCGGTTCAAGTTCGGAGATCTGCTGCCTAGATTCGAGCAAAAGTTTCTCCCGTGTCGCCAGTTCATCGCGCGGCGCTATCCATACCACGTTGCCCGTTTTGCGCATATCCAGCCCCTTGGCTTGCAAGATGATGTCCAATGCTTGGTCCCAAGGCACATCTTTCAGGCGCAACGTCAAGTTGCCGGTAACGGTATCGCTGGTAACGATGTTAAGGCCGGTGAAATCAGCGATGACTTGCAGCACTGCGCGTACTTCCACATTCTGAAAGTTCAGCGACAGCTTCTCGCCAGTGTAACCGGGTTGCACCAGCTCGTTCGGTTGTTCCACGACCGGCTTCAATTCCAAGGTAAATCGGTTATCCGTCTGGTATGCCGATTGTTGCCACAGCCCGCTCGGCTGCACCACCACGTGTACGTTATTGCCTTCGCCGTAAGCGTCTATCATCTGAACTGGGGTTGCAAAATCAACGACATCGAGACGCCGCTGCAAGTTACTAGGAAGCGAGGTCTGGATCAGGTCGATCACAATATTTTTCCCCTGGCGCCGCAAGTCAATTCCGGTAGAACTATCCGAGAGGTCGATTATTACGCGGCCCTCGCCATTGGGTCCCCGGCGGAAGTCGATATCAAGTACGCTGTGCTTGGTTGCGCTGGGTTTGGCTTCTGCAAAACGCGTCGTAACTGAAGTGGCACCCGCGCCGGCCTCCACCGGTTGGAGTGTAACAACCAGATCTTTTCCATCAATTTTCGTATCGTAACCAAAGGGTTGTGTCAAATTCATCACCAGCCGGGTGCGCCCGCCTGCCTGCACAACGTTGATGCTTCGCAAACCGGATTTTTCGAACTCCTGGGTACTTTTGCCAAGCGCGTTTGCGGTATTCGGAAAGTCAAAAGCGATTCTGGGCGGGTTATTAACGGTAAACCCGGCGGGAGGATTGGCGAGCGCCTGATCTAAGGTAATCCTGACTGATACTGCGCCACCTTGCAAGCCGGTAACATTTATTGCTTCGATGCTATTTTGCGCCGCGCTCTCGCCACCGCTTGCGGCAGGCGCAGGGTCAGCAGCATAGCTGGAACAATACAGCATGGCTCCTAATGCAAGGCAGGACCACCGGTTAAACAGAACCACTGATTTAATCATTTTTTGCCCCCTTGATCATCCAACAACTGCAAGCTGCTATCCCGTTCAGTCCAGTCGCCTGTGCTATCCTGGACCAGTTCCTTGAGTTTCAAGGATGATTCAGTTACCGCCGTGACAAGTCCAAAATTTTGACCCATGTAATTGCCGGTTGTGACGCGGAAGAGATTATTATCCGGAGACTTGATCAACGCATAGATGACCTTGCCTCGCTCCAGAGTTCCGACCATCCTCAGATTTTCGAGAGGATATGCTTCTAGCGCTTCCTTGCGCCGGTTCAAATCCGGCTGCAACTTGCTACCTCCTGCGCCTTTAATGGGCTCGATTTTTCGCGGCTTGAAAGGATCCGGCAGATCGAACGCGCTATAAATAAAAGGCTCGTACGGCTTGACTTCAGGCAACGGTTCGACCCTTGCCCTCGGTCCTTTTTCTGATTCCTTGACGAAGTCCTTGAGATCCTGGAATTGCTCGCTGCACGCCGTTAGCAGTAATCCCAGCAATAAAATAAAAACACCGCGCTTCATTTTTTCTTGCCTTTAGCTGCTCTTTTTTGCTCAGCCATCTCGTTTTCGTCGAGATAGCGATAGGTTTTAACAATTCCGTCCATTGATAATGCGCCGTCTTTAACCGGATTGATGTTGATATCACTCAACGTTACGATGCGTGGCATTCTTGCAATATCGCTTGCGAACGCCCCGAGCTCATGATAATTGCCGGTTATCCGTATATGAATCGGCAATTCGGCGTAAAACTCTTCAACTTTTTCGTGGGGGTCCGGCCTGAACAGTTCAAATTGCAGGCCGCGGCCAAGACCGGCTTGATTAATATCGGTTAGCAGCGCGTCCATTTCCGATTTATTGGGCAATTGCTTGAGCAAAGTTCCGAACGAGTCTTGAATTTCCGCGAGCTGCTTTTTATAAATTTCAAGATTAATTGCTTGCCTCTTTTTGTCGAGAAAAGTCTGACGCAGTTGCTCCTCCTTATTCTGGCTTTTTTCAAGATCAGCAAGCTGGCCTTGCCAGTCAAACCAGTAGCCTGCGAATACGATGCACAAGAGACCGACCAACAATAGCCCTAATCGCGGCGCGATCGGCCAGTTGCCTATGTTATTGGGGTCTAGGGATTTTAAGTCGTCTAAAGTCATCCTGGCTTAAGCTCCATGTTTGGGACCAGGTTTGAGCGAGGGTTTGGTCTCTTCTTTTGCGCGCGCGAGGATAAAGTTCAAATTAAATTCGCTCAGCCTGTTAGTACCTTGGATGACGGTTTTGATTTCCACAAGGTTCGGAGACTCGAACTGGGGCGTTGATTCAAGATTGCGCAACAAGGTGGAAACGCGAGCATTGGTCTGGGCGTAACCGGTGAGATCAACCTTGTTGCCGGTTTCCTTAACACTCTTTAAGTAAACACCCTCGGGAAGCTGCCGCACCAGCTGATCGAGCAAATGAACCGTTTCCGAGCGGTTAGTTTGCAGCGCTTCGACCACTCTTTTGCGTGCCAGCAGCACCTGGATTTGCTCTTTGAGCTTTTTAATTTCATTAATTTGTGTATCCAGAATAGCGATTTCCTTTTCCAGGAAGTGGTTGCGCTCCGCTTGGTAAGAGATTCGGGCGCTGATAATGCCGTGCACAAAAAAGACAATAAGCAGCCCCAAGCCAACAGTCATGCCAGCTTGAATGTAAAAGTGGCGTTGCCTGGCGCGCCGCTTAAGCTCACGGTGGGGCAGCAGGTTGATGCGGATCACTGATCGAACCTCCGCATGGCAAGCCCGCACGCGACCATTAACGCGGGCGCGTCGGTGCTCAACTGGCGCGGCCGTACCTTGCTGGAAAGCGCCATGTTTGCAAACGGATTGGCAACCATTGTGTTAACCTGCGTGCGGCTCGCCACCACGTCATCGAGACCCGGAATCATCGCGCAGCCACCGGCCAGGAGAATGTGGTGGGTTTGGCTGAATTGCGTGGACGTGAAAAAAAATTGCAAGGCGCGCGCAACTTCCAGTGCCAGCGTATCCATAAACGGTTGCAGCACATCGGTTTGATAATTATCGGGCAACGACCCATCTCGTTTTGCTTTTTCCGCTTCTTCCGAGGAGAGATTGAACCTGCGTTGGATTTCCTGTGTCAATTGATTGCCGCCGAACGGTTGTTCTCGGGTGTACACCGACTGGTTGTTATGCAGCACATTGATATTCATGATCGCAGTGCCGATATCGACAATTGCCACAACTTGATCCCGGCCGCCGTCCGGCAACTGCGGTTCTATCAACTCGAAAGCAGTTTCCGTGGCAAAGGAATCCACGTCCATGACTATAGCTTTGAGACCGGCCGCCTCGGCCGCCGCTACGCGGTCTTCAACCTTTTCCTTGCGCGATGCCGCAATAAGAACCTCGACTTCATCAGGATTGTTAGGCGCCTGCCCCAGCACCTGGAAGTCCAGATTGACTTCATCGATGGCAAAAGGGATGTACTGGTTGGCTTCGGCCGCAACTTGCTGTTCCAAGTCTTCCTCGCGTTGCCCGCCGGGAAGAACGATTTTCTTGGTAATCACCGCCGCTGCAGGCAATGCCATTGCAACGTTCTTTATGCGCGTGCCCATGCTTCTCCATCCACGCTTGATACCGTCGCTCACCGCTTCCAGATTGGAGATATTGCCATCTACTACCGAATCCTTAGGCAGCGGCTCGATCGTATAGCGCTCGACCCGGTACCCGCTTTTTCCTGCTTCGGAGATTTCGACCATCTTTACTGCGGACGAACTGACATCCACGCCGATCAAAGGCGGCGTGGGCATTTCAAAGAAATTGAATTTCCCTTTAGGCATATACCGGTTAGAGGCAATCTATATAATTTACATTAAATCCTAGCAACAAGCCCAAACCATGTAAAGTAAATTTTTGGCAAATTTCTTTTGGAGCTCAGTGCGCCTATAATCGCCCAAATTCATGAATCTTACCTTTAAGATGAAAACGTTATGATCGTTGCTCGTTGGTTGGGATTCCTGTTGCTTGCGATACTTGGAGCGGGCTTACTTGGGGCGCTACTCGCGGCCTTTGCCGCGATAATTGCGTACCCCAGCCTGCCGTCACTTGAAACCTTGACTGATTACCGACCCAAGATTCCGCTGCGGGTATATACCGCGGACGGTTATTTGATTGGCGAATTCGGAGAAGAACGGCGTAACGTGGTCAGAATCGAAACTGTGCCGAAACTGATGGTACAGGCGATCTTGGCTGCTGAGGACGAGCGCTTTTACCAACATGGTGGCGTGGATTACGTTGGGGTGCTGCGCGCGGCCTATTCCAATTTTTCTTCTGGGGCCGCCCGCCAGGGGGCTAGCACCATTACCATGCAAGTTGCCCGCAATTTTTTTCTAACCAAGGAAAAGACACTGGCACGCAAATTCAGCGAAGCGCTGCTAGCCTTGAAGATCGAACATATTTTGAGCAAAGACAAAATCCTCGAGCTGTACATTAACCAAATTTACCTGGGACAGCGCGCCTATGGCTTTGCAGCTGCCGCGCAGACCTATTTTGGCAAACCACTGGACCAACTGAACCTAGGCGAAATGGCGATGCTCGCCGGCCTGCCGAAAGCGCCTTCGCGCGATAACCCGATTGATAATCCAAAACGCGCCAAACAACGCCAGCAATATGTGCTGCGCCGTATGCTGGACCTTAAGTTGATCACTGACGAGCAATATCGAACCGCAGGCGCACAACCCATAGTGGTAAAGCAAGAACAGCAGGAATTCGCGGTGAAAGGCGACTACGTCGCGGAAATGGTGCGTCAGGCCATGTACGAGCAGTACCAAGACGAAGCCTATACTCGGGGCTTCAACGTATATACCACAGTGCTCAAATCGCATCAGGATGCTGCTTACGCCGCGTTGCGCGACGGGGTGATGGAATATGACCGGCGCCACGGCTATCGCGGGCCGGAAGGATATATCGAATTGCCGCGCGATCCGTCCCAGGCGGAAAATATTATCGACGACGCGCTTTCAGAGGTTAGTGAAAGCGGTGATCTTATTCCCGCCGTGGTGTTAGAGGCGAGTCCGAGATTGGTGAAGGCCTACGTCAAAGGCGGTGAAACAGTGGATATCAGTGGTGAAGGGCTTAAGTTTGTGAAGGAAAATATCGGGGAACGCGTCAAACTGCGGCAGCGTATCCGGAGGGGGTCGCTAATTCGGCTCCAGAAAGATGAACGTGATCAGTGGCAAATCACGCAACTACCGGCCGTTGAGGCCGCGCTCGTGTCATTGAATCCAAAAGACGGGGCCATACTCGCGCTGGTTGGGGGATTTGACTTCAATCACAATAAGTTTAACCACGTCACTCAGGCTTTTCGCCAGCCTGGCTCGAGTTTCAAGCCCTTTATTTATTCTGCGGCACTGGAGAAAGGATTTACGCCGGCGACAGTGATAAATGACGCCCCACTCGTGGTGGACCCTTCTCAAACCGGCGACGAGGACTGGGAACCCAGAAACTTCGAAGACCAATACTCCGGACCGATCCGGTTTCGCATTGCTTTAGCCAAATCCAAAAACCTGGTTTCAGTGCGCATATTGCAAGCCATTACCCCGCAGTACGCGCAGGATTACATCACCCGGTTCGGATTCGATCCATCGCGCCATCCGCCGTATCTGACGATGGCCCTGGGCGCGGGTACCGCTACCCCGTTGCAGATGGCGACTGGCTACGCAGTGTTCGCCAACGGTGGATACCGAATTACTCCCTATTTCATACAGCGCATTGAAGACGACCGCGGCAATGTGCTGGTGCAGGCCAAACCGGAACGCGCGGGAGACGGTGCACCGCGCGTTATTGATGCTAGAAATGCTTTTATAATGACCACGCTTATGCAGGATGTTATCGCCAAGGGGACCGGGGTGCGGGCGAGGGAGCTTAAGCGCACGGATTTGGCAGGCAAAACCGGTACTACTAATGAAAACGTGGACGCATGGTTTGCAGGCTATCAACCTAATATCGTCGCGGTGGCTTGGATTGGTTATGATCAGCCCAATACTCTCGGTGAGCATGAAACGGGTGCCGTTGCCGCGTTGCCGATGTGGATCGAATACATGGGCCAAGTGCTGAAAGGCATGCCGGAAGCAAGCTACTCGGCGCCTGAAGGTGTTGTTACCGCGAAGATAAACCCGGATACCGGTTTGCGGGACCCGGAAAACAAAAACGGCATTGTCGAATATTTTTATGCGGAGAATCTGCCCCCAGAACAGGAAAATGGTTTTGGCGGATCACCGGGAAATTCAGGCCGACCCGCTGAAGAAATTAAGAACCAGCTCTTTTAAGCGGCGGAAATCATGCCGAGAGTTCCTGGCCCAAAACGACAACAGCTGCGTGAACATATTGCCTACCAAGCGGCGCGTCTAATGGCTAAGGACGGCATCGCCGACTTTGCATTGGCAAAACGCAAAGCGGCGCGACAAGCCGGCGCTTCCAACCTGCGGGAGCTCCCCACCAATGAGGAAGTGGAACAGGCTTTGCGCGCCTATCAGGAACTCTATCAAGGCGAAGAACAACGGGCTGTACTCGTGCATCTAAGAAGGCAAGCCATTGCAGTAATGCAATTGCTTACCCGTTTTAATCCACACTTAACAGGATCGGTCCTCTCGGGCACCGCGGGCAGGCACTCCGAGGTCAGTTTGCAGCTGTTTGTGGACAACGTAAAGGATGTCGAACTATTTTTACTGAATAATCAAATACCTTATCGAAGAGCCGAAAAGCGCATGTATGTCGGCGAAGCATTGCGTGTGATTCCGGTGTTTGCTGTAGACGGCAAGGACGCGGTTGTGACAGTTGCGGTTTTTTTGACGGATGACCAGCGTCACGCGCTTAGGTCCTCAGTCGACGGGAAACCGATCGAGCGCGCCCGGACTGAGGTGGTGGAGACCCTACTGCAAAGGCTATGAGCCAAGTGTTTTAGAAGCCCTCTTCGGCAAGCCAAGACGCGGTATCCAGTGCAAAATAGGTTAGTATCCCGTCGGCGCCGGCGCGTTTGAAAGCGAGCAGCGCTTCCAGTACGCATTCCCTCTCATTCAGCCAACCTTTTTTTGCGGCGGCCTTAAGCATCGCGTATTCACCGCTCACCTGATAAACAAAAGTTGGCGCTTTGAACGTTTCTTTTATCCTGCGCAGCACATCGAGATACG
Organism: Burkholderiales bacterium; assembly: GCA_035518095.1. Taxonomy (NCBI): domain Bacteria; kingdom Pseudomonadati; phylum Pseudomonadota; class Betaproteobacteria; order Burkholderiales; species Burkholderiales bacterium. Next base: position 21,234 of record DATIXX010000071.1, read on the forward strand.
GCATACCCGGCTTGACCATGACCATGTCCGCGCCTTCCTGCAGATCGAGAGCTACCTCCCGCAGCGCCTCATCGCTGTTAGCGGGATCCATTTGATACGTGTGCTTATTGCCGCTGCCAAGATTTCGCGCCGAACCTACTGCCTCGCGGAACGGGCTGTAAAAATTCGATGCGTATTTGGCCGAGTAAGCCAAGATGAGTGTATGAATAAAATTCTCTTCCTCGAGTGCCTTGCGGATTGCTCCTATGCGCCCGTCCATCATGTCCGAGGGGGCTAGGATATCCGCGCCGGCACGAGCCTGCACTAGCGCCTGCTTAGTGAGTGCCGCGACGGTTTCATCGTTCATCACATAGCCGGACGAGTCGATCAGCCCATCCTGGCCATGGCTGGTATAAGGGTCAAGCGCGACGTCGGTGATGATACCGAGTTCCGGCAAGCGTTCTTTCAAAGCCCGTACCACTCGTGGTATGAGGCCGCGAGGGTTGAATGCTTCCTTTGCATCCGGCGTCTTCCGTTTCTGCGCAATGACCGGGAACAGGGCGATTGCGGGGATGCCTAATTTCGTACATTTTTCGGCCTGGTACAGCAATCGGTCCAACGTTTGCCGCATGATTCCCGGCATGGAGGGTATTGGCTCGGATCGGTTATTTCCGTCAAGCACAAATACGGGATAGATCAGATCCTCGGCGCAAAGACGGTTCTCGCGAACCAACCGGCGCGAAAAATCATCGCGCCGCAACCGCCGCATTCTTACATTTGGAAATTTGCCCGGCTTCTGCATTATTGTGCCCGGATACTATAAATTTTTATATTGACACAATATTCTGATTAACGGAAAGGGCACAGGCTTGAATTAACTTGAGCGCGAACGCCTTTTTATGCTCAGGCGCAGTACGCTTTTTTGATTTTAGGCTATTGATAATAAAAACGATAATTTTTTCCGGGTGAACGGAACTTATACCATCCCCCGGAGAACTAATGTTGCAGACGGTTGTTTTCGTCTCCCGCTTCTCCTCCCTGAGCGGGTGCCTTAAATCTAATTAAGGCGTTTCGCCCCCGGTTTGTTCCCCTTTAACCGGGGGTTTTTTATTCTTGAGACCGACGCAAAATTGCGCCAAAGCGGCGGGGAGGGCGGCAACGGGTTCAGTAATCCCGGTTCTGGAAATGGCTGGCAACGAATTGCACCTACATCGGTACCCAAACCGGGCTAACGTTTCAGCAACATTGCGAAGCAGGTCTTTTACGCCTGTTTGTTCGACTCGGTGTCCAAGTTCAGCAGGGTATGAACGGTGTTCCGGATCGGCGGGGAAACCGAGCGGCAATTTTGTACCCGGTCCAATCAACTATTTTCTGGTTTGCAGCTACTCGCTTAACTGCAGTTCTCCACGCCGCAGAGCGGCAGGCGCCGTCACATAACCCAGTCGGTCGGATCCAAACGATAGCTCGCATCCCACTAGCTCAAAAAAATTGCCCAATGGCCGCGGTTGATCTGGAAATGCAAATAAGCCATTTGGCATTTGCAAGCGCACTTTTTTGCGCTCGATTTTGCGAGTTTGCAGCAATCTACAATAGTTATCTCTTTGCCAAATGACGCGTGCCGATCGGGCGGGTTCCGAATACAGGAAAGGATTTGGCGCGCTGAAACCGGGAAATGAATAGATTCGACGCACGTAGTTTAATAGCGCGATTGACAATGGCTGATATAAAATGAGCCGGTTATTGGAACGGGGATTTTTAGGGAACTGATCAGAGAATGAAACCTACTATGCTGTTGCTCGCTGCGGCCGGCATGCTGTGTCCGGCTATCGCCGCCAATCCGGCGCAGGGCGACGCAGCAAAAGTGCAGCAAATCGCGACTCAAGTATGCGCCGCATGCCATGGCGCGGACGGAAATAGCCTGCTCCCGGCGACTCCCAATCTTGCCGGGCAGTACCCTGAGTATCTTACCAGCCAGTTGCTGAGTTTTAAGACGGGCGCGCGCAAGAACGCGGTGATGTCCGGGATCGCTGCCACTCTGACTCCGGATGATATGAAAAATTTGGGGGCCTACTATGGTGAACAGCCCCCAAAGCTCGGCACTGCCACAAACCCCGAACTGGTTGCCCTCGGAGAAAAGATATATCGGGGCGGCGTTGCCGCGACCGCCGTTCCCGCGTGCGCTGCCTGCCATACTCCTGATGGCGCCGGTATTCCCCCGCTGTTTCCGCGTCTTGCTGGCCAGCACGCGGAGTATGTCCTCGCGCAATTAAAAGCGTTCAGCAGTGGCGAGCGTGCTGATGACAACAGCAAAATGATGCGTGCTATCGCGGTGAAACTTAGCGACAAGGAAATGCAGGCCGTGGGCCAGTACATTTCGGGTCTACATTAAAGCATATCTCCATCAATCAAAGTTTCTACCCGCATACCTTCCAGCCGCTTTAGCCTAATTCATTTTTTCGCGTTATCGCCCGTGCGAATTTCCTGGCGGATAGAAGCTGCGCTTTCATAGCAATATCCCATAGCGCAACCTTATCCTGTACCAACTCGTTCGCAACGTTCGCCGCATCGGGCGGCGGCAATTCCAGATGCGCGTCGGTCTCACCAGCGCCCGCGGCGACCACCCGCATTCCCGACTTGGCCGCAATGTGCACCATGGGCCGGTTCTCGCTGAGGCAGTGCATGAAAAGAATTTTGATATAGTGGTTACGCGCATGCGCCTCGGCGCGCTTAAATAGCGCCGTACCGATACCTTGGCGGCGATGTCCGGGCAAAATGCTTACGCCAAGCTCGGCGGCGTCGTGTTCAGGATCAAGTGCCAAGTGCGCGACTCCGGCAAGCTTCAGACTGTCATCGAATACGCCGAACACCGCGTCCTTTTCGAAGTTGATTTTGTCCACATAGGAATTCAGCGCTTCCTTGCTCAACGAGCTGCCAAAGCGCAATCGCAGGTCTTCGGGCGGAAGAGCGAGGAAGTGCTGGCGCAATGCCTCGTCGCTGAGTGCCGACAACTGTTTGATGAGCGCCGTCATAACTCGGCAAACACCTGCTCGGCCGCCGCGAGCGTTGCATCAATTTCCCTTTCGCCGTGCGCAGCAGATACAAAACCCGCTTCAAATGGCGACGGAGCGAAATAGAAGCCTTTTTGCAGCATGGCGTGGAAAAAACGCGTGAACCTGGATGTATCGCACTGTCTGACTTCGCTGTAATTTTGCGGCGGATTTTGCCGGAAATAAATGCCAAACATGCCTCCTACAGCTTGTGACGAAAATGCTGCTCGGCGTCTGCGGGCGGCCATGCTCAAGCCTTCGCACAGTTTTTGCGTAGCTGCGGAGAGCTTTTCGTAAAATCCGGGCGCTTGGACCAAGCGCAGCGTCGCCAAGCCCGCCGCCACTGCCACTGGATTGCCTGAGAGCGTGCCCGCCTGATATACCGGGCCGCACGGGGAAATGTCCTGCATGATATCGCGTCTGCCGCCGAACGCGCCAAGCGGCATGCCGCCTCCAATTATCTTGCCCAGGGTAGTGAGATCAGGAATGATTTTGTAGAGCCCCTGTGCACCCGTCAGCGCAACCCTAAATCCGGTCATCACCTCGTCGAAAATGAGCACCGCGCCATTTTTTGTACACAGACTTCTAAGCAGCTGCAAGAATTCCATTGTGGGTTTGACTAAGTTCATATTGCCGGCGACAGGTTCCACTATCACTGCAGCGATTTCCCCGCCCATGTTATTGAAAATTCGCTCCAAGGCTTCGCTGTCGTTAAATTCAAGCACCGTGGTCAGGGCAGCGATTTGCGTTGGAACGCCGGCAGAATCGGGCTGGGCCAAAGTGAGTGCGCCCGATCCCGCCTTCACCAGCAACGAGTCCGCGTGGCCATGATAACAACCGGCAAACTTGATGATGCGGTTTCTGCCAGTAAAGCCGCGCGCAAGGCGAACCGCGCTCATCGTGGCCTCGGTACCGGAGCTCACCAGGCGCACCTGTTGCAGTGACGGTAATAGCTGACACAGAAGCCGCGCCATTTCCAGTTCGGTTTCAGTTGGTGCGCCAAAGCTCAGGCCTTTAGCGGCCGTTCGGTCGACCGCGGCGACGACATCAGGATATGCGTGGCCAAGAATTAGCGGACCCCAGGAGCCGACGTAATCCACGTAGGCCTTGCCGTCCGCATCCCATACCGTTGCACCCTGACCCCGAGTCACAAAAAACGGAGTGCCACCGACGGATTTAAATGCTCGCACCGGCGAATTTACTCCGCCCGGAATGAATTGTTGCGATTGCTCGAATAGTTCCTGGTTACGCGACGCCATGACGTTGATGCGCAAACAAAGAAGCAAAAATTTTTGCCGTTTCCACGATGTCGGAGGCATTGAAAAGTGCGGAAATGACGCCAACCGCGTCCGCACCCGCTTCTATCAGCAACGCGGCGTTTTGCAGATTGATTCCTCCAATTGCCACGACGGGCACGTTCAGCCGCAATTTTGCGTTCCGCAACAATTTGAACGGCGCTCTGACTGCATCGGGTTTGACAGTGGAAGAAAAGAAACGTCCGAACGCTACATAATCTGCTCCCTCGGCCTCGCATTGGAGCGCGCGCTGCAAATCGTTGTAGCACGAAGCGCCAAGGAGCTTATGCTTGCCAAGCCTGATTCGCGCGTCCGCGATCGGACAGTCGCTCGATCCAAGATGTACACCGCCGGCGTTAATTTCAAGCGCCAGTTCCAGGTCGTCGTTAACGATCATTGGCACTGCGGCCTCGCGGCATACGCGCATAAGTGCGCTTGCCTGCTGCAGCTTAAGTGATTGATCGGCGCTCTTGTTACGGTATTGAAGGGCGCGCGCGCCGCCTTCAAGCGCCAGGCGCACTTGTTTAATTAATTTCTGGGTATCAGCCAGGTCGGGAGTTATTGCGTAAAGACCACTAATCCTGCCGTTCATCTTCTTCGCGCGCCCAGAACAGGCGATCGGGTATGTACTGTCCCATCCCGGGGCGAAATGCCAATTTGAGCGCATGCCAGGTGTATTCCTGCGCGTCTCTGACGGCTTCAGAAATAGTCAGGCCGTTGGCGATGGTTGCCGTTACGGCAGCGGCAAGCGTACAACCCGAGCCGTGGTAACTGCCCGGCAAGCGCTCCCAGGAATCATTTCGCAAGATGCCTTCTTGCGCGTACAAAGTATTAATAACCTGTGGCGTATTTTCGTGCGTGCCGGTAATCAGCACGTATTCACAGCCCATTCCGAGAAGCCGTTGTGCGCAATCGCTCAAAGCCGGTTCGTCGCCTTCGTTGGCATCGTCCAGCGCCAAACGTCTTGCTTCCACGCTGTTGGGCGTCATTAAAGTTGTTTGCGGAATTAAAAGCTCACGCATAGCTGCGATCATTTCATCGGTAACCAGTTCATCGCCGCGTCCAGACGCCAGCACCGGATCAAGTACCAAAGGAATGTCCGGGTAGTCCGACACGACTTCAGCGATGGCAGCGATGATTTCCACGCTGCCAAGCAGGCCGATTTTGAACGCGGACACCGCCATGTCTTCGAGGACACAACGCGCTTGGTCGGCGACCCAATCCGCATCCAGTGCAAGTAAATCTTCCACACCTGCGCTGTCCTGGATAGTGACAGCAGTTACCACTGAAAGCGGATGGCAGCCCATGCTCGAGAGCGTCATGATATCGGCTTGCAAACCCGCGCCGCCAGAAGGATCGGTGGCAGCGAAGCAAAGAACCATCGGAGGGGGCTGAGGCATGTGGAGTTTCGTTATAATAATGGCATTTTAGCTTAAACGTTGCGCCGCATGAAAACTTATATGTGCCTGATTTGCGGTTTTATCTATGACGAGGCCGCAGGTTTGCCAGAAGAGGGCATCGCCCCGGGCACGAAGTGGCAGGATCTGCCGCCTAACTGGTGCTGCCCCGAGTGCGGAGCGCGAAAAGAAGATTTTGAGATGATCGAGATATAGAAGTTCTTTAGGAGAGCACAATGCGGATTATGCATACCATGCTGCGCGTCGGCGATCTCGAACGCTCGATAGCGTTTTATACCCGGGTGTTGGGCATGCAGGTCTTGCGCAAGCAAGATTATCCCGAAGGCAAATTTACCCTGGCTTTTGTGGGTTACGGCGATGAAGCGTCGCAGGCCGTTCTTGAGCTTACGCATAACTGGGAAATTTCCTCCTACGACCTGGGCAACGGCTACGGCCATGTAGCCATCGAAGTACCGGATGCGTATGCGGCGTGCGCGCAGGTAAAACAGCGCGGCGGCAAAGTTACGCGTGAACCCGGCCCCATGAAGCACGGAACGACGGTGATCGCATTTGTCGAAGACCCGGACGGCTACAAAATCGAATTCATACAAGGGAAAGGCCGCGGATAGAGCACACGCTGCAGGTATTTGCTCAAGTCGCTTTCGAGGTTTCTTCTGCGATCATGAGGCGATTGCGACCCGCTTGCTTGGCACGATAAAGAGCGGCGTCCGCAGCCTGAATCAACTCTTCCGCAGTGGCCCCGTGCTGGGGGAATAGCGCCAGCCCCAGCGAAATGCTGACCGGGCCCAGCGTTTGTCCGTTTAACGTTACATGCATGCGCAGCGCGGCCTCGCGCAACAGTTCGCCGCGCTGGCGTGCAATACTTAAAGACGCTTCTGGCAAAACCAATATAAATTCCTCTCCACCGTAGCGGCAAGCAATATCGCTGCCGCGAATCTGACGCTCTATCAGGTGCGCCAGGCTTCGCAATACAGCGTCGCCAGCTTCGTGCCCGTAGGTGTCATTGAAGCGCTTGAAGTAATCTACATCGAGAACAATTACCGCCAGCATGGTTTTTTTGCGTTCAGTACGCGCCAGCTCGCGTTGCATGACTTCCTGCAGATAACGTCGGTTATGCAGGCCCGTCAATGGGTCGTGTATGGACTGCTGCCGTAACGTCTCGCGCAACCGCAAATTGGTAACCGCCAGCGCCACCTGGTCGGCAAACGTTGCTGCTAATTGCTGAAGCTTGTCTACGCGCTGCGCAGGTTCGCCGCGAACTGAATCCATGTCCAGTTGCAAATGCAGGAGGCCCACTGTTTCGGAATGCACCACCATCGGCACGCACATGTAAAACAATTGCGGAACACCGGCTGCTTTTACATGATCGCACTGCAGGCCGACGCGGGGATCGTCCACCAGGTGCAACCTTCCGCGGCGCAGTGCCCAGCATTCCTGTGGGGCGAACAGTGGTCCGCCGATTTCAGGTTCGCCCCAAGTGGCGCCAGCTTCCAAATATTCACGAGAATCGTGCATTACGAAGAACACACCGGCCTCGCCCGGGAACAAGCGCTTGCCGAACTGCGCAATGGCGTTATAAGCCTCCTTCACGTTCATACAGGATTGCAATACTCCGCTCATCTGACCCAATACTAGTTTTTCGTGCTCCTGTTGCTGGAGCAGGCGCGTGCCGTTTTCCAGTTTTTCGCCGAGATCCTTCAGCGCCCGCTGGTCCTGCGCGCGTTGGCTAAGATCGCGGTAGGCCGCGTAAAAGATCAACGTCAGCAGGAACAGATTAGTGAGCGCGCTGGCCGCAAACAGGATATAGGTATCGCGTGAACTCATGCGCGCGGCTAGACTGCTTTGGTTCAACAGGTCCTGTTCCTGCAGTTCGATCTCGCCGATCAGGTGGCGGATTACGTCCATGGGCGCCTTTGCTTTGCCGATTGCCATGGCTTTTGCGGCGGCTTCAAATCCGGATTTTTTACGCAGGATAATAGACTCGTTTAGTTCGCCAATTTTGGTGTTGACCAGCGCAATCAGCGAATTAAAATTTTGTGCGTCCACGGACGCACCGACCGACTTCAGCAGCTCGAGCCTGGCGCCTATGCTAGCAACAGCCGCGTGGTAAGGTTCCAGATAGCGTTCCTCTCCGGTAATGAGATAGCTGCGCTCGCCGACCTCGGCGTCAGCAAGCAGCTGCAGAATGCCAGCCACGGCTTTCAGCGCCTTATGCTGCGCGCTTGCTAGGTCGACGGAAGCGACCAGTTTGACGGTGTTCCGGTAGGCGACAACGGAAAGTGCAATGTTGACGGAGACAAGCAGGGTCGCTAAACCGAACGCGAGCAGGCTTGTCTTAGGAAGGTGCCACTTCATGCGTGCGTCAAAGCGCGCAACAGCAAGCCGGTTTTATGTTCCAACTGTTTTGCCAAGGTAGTTGGATATGCGCGCAAAATCGGCGCAAGTCAGATTCTGCGCGCGCCAGCCGGGATCAATTCCCAGCGCCGAAAAATCCTCACACGCAAGATAACGGCCCAAGGTATTACGCAAAGTTTTTCTGCGCTGTGAAAAAGCACTGCTCACAATCCGCCTGAAAAGATTTTCATTTTCCGCCTGTAATTCCCCCAAAGGGCGCGGAAGCATGCGTACGAACGCGGATTCGACGCGGGGTGCGGGCCGAAAGGCATGACTTGGTACGTCCAGCAGTTTTTCCATGTCACAGCGATATTGTAACATCACAGACAGCCTGCCATAGGCGGTGCTGGACGGCGCGGCCACCATGCGTTCGACCACTTCTTTTTGCAGCATAACATGCAGGTCGCGGATGCAATTTGCGAAGCGCATTAAATGAAACAGCAATGGCGAAGAAATATTGTAAGGCAGATTTCCAACGACTCGAAGGTTTTCGCCCAGCACCGAAAAATCGAAGCCGAGGGCGTCGGTAACGTGTACCGTGAGTCGAGGCGCGGCAAACTCGCCAACCAAGCGGGCAGCGATATCTCGATCGATTTCCACGACGTGCAGATGCTCAAGGTGTTCCAGCAATGGACGGGTCAGCGCTCCCCTGCCGGGCCCAATTTCCACCATGCGATCGGAGCCCTGAGGTGCAATTGCTGCAATGATCGCATCGGTAATTTCCGGATCAATCAGAAAATTCTGGCTAAACCGTTTTCGTGCCGCAGGTAGCATCGTTCAATGATCGGAATTCGGAGCAGGCGGCGCTTGATTATTCTATGCCGGCCGGCACAGCGTGAATTGCGCTTCGCGTTTCCCGGCGCCTGACATTATTTGAAAGCTGCCGGGCAAGCCTGATCGCCGACCACAGGCTGCCGCTGTCGATTTTGCCTGTTCCTGCCCGCTCGAGGGCTGTGCCGTGATCGACCGAGGTGCGGATGACCGGCAAACCCAGCGTAACATTGACCCCGGAACCAAAACTCGCGTATTTCACGACAGGAAGCCCCTGATCGTGGTACATGGTGAGAACGCAATCACAATTTCTGAGGTGTTCGCGAGTGAATAAAGTATCGGCCGGGAGCGGTCCTTGAACGTCGATACCATCGATTCGCAGCTTAGTTAACACGGGGATAATTACTCGTTGTTCTTCATCTCCCAGATAACCGTATTCGCCAGCATGAGGATTTAAGCCCGCAACCAATATGCGCGGAGCAGCAATTCCAAATCTCGAAGCCAAATCATGTTGCAGAATACGCAATTTGCACTCCAGATCGTTCCGGCTAAGAGCGGCCGGCACATTCTTCAAAGCGAGGTGGGTGGTCGCAAGCGCCACTCGTAAACCGCCCCCGACAAGCATCATGACAACGTGCTTGGTGGCGGTTTGTTGGGCCAGATATTCGGTATGTCCAGTAAATGGAATGCCGGCATCATTGATTACGCCTTTGTGAACAGGCCCGGTCACCATGGCATCGAATTGTTTCTCAAGGCAGCCCTGGAGCGCCCGTTGCAACGTGCGCAGCACGTAGCCGCTATTGGCCGAGTCCGGCTTCCCCGCAACCGCGGGCTTGGCAAGCGGTTGGTGAAGAATCAGGAGACTTCCCGAAGCCGGGGTTTTCATGCCCGCGGCAAAATCCACGAGATTGATTTTTTTCTTCAGCATCAGCGCCCGTTCGGCAAGCAGCGTTTTATCAGCGATCACCACCACCTGCGCCCGGAATTTGCGATGCGCCAATAAGACGCATAGATCCGGCCCGATGCCTGCGGGTTCACCGGCAGTCAGGGCAAGGGTCGGAACCGAATTAGCGCGCGCCATGAGCATGCTTAAAGTGCATATAAATAAGCGCAGCGATCATTACCGATCCTCTCTACGCCACGATGAATTTACTTGTCGTTCAAGTGGTATTCCACGTAGGCGCTGTCGCGCAACTGCCGGAGCCATTCTTCGTAGGCTTCATCGGCCTTGCGTGCCCGTATGGCTTGGCGCGCGAGCAGCCGTTCGCGATCATGGGTAACATCCTGTTCGCGCCGTGCCAACACCTGAATGAGGTGCCAGCCGTATGGCGACCGCACCGGATCGCTGATTTGTCCGATCTTGAGCGCATTCATGGCGTGTTCGAAATCGGGCACGGTATCGCCCGGAGAAATCCAACCCAAATCGCCACCCTGCGCAGCGCTGCCGTCTTCGGAGTTAAGGCGCGCCAGTTCCGCGAAGTCAGCACCGTTCTCGAGCCTCTCCTTGAGGTTGAGCAGGCGCGCGCGCGCTTCGCTGTCCGATACCAGCTCGCTGGTTTTAACGAGAATATGTCGGACATGGGTCTGTTGCACCTCAATCGTAGCGTCCTTGCCACGCTCGTCCAGTAATTTGATGATATGAAAGCCGTTGGCACTACGCAATATGCCGCTTACGTCGCCCGGCTTCATCGAGCGCAAGGCATCAAGAAATAGTGTTGGTAGCCGGCCTGCTGGACGCCAGCCCAAAGCGCCACCTTGCAATGCGTCCGCCGCGTCAGAATAACTCACTGCGATCTGCGCAAAATCCGCCCCGTTTTTTATCTGCTCCAGGGCCTGCTCGGCGCGGGCGCGCTTGGCCTGGATCTGTTCCGGGCTTGCCTGCTCCGGCACCAACACCAGAATATGCGCCAGGTTATATTCATCCTCTTTGCCCAGAGCCGCTTGGGATTTCAGGTAATTCGCGATTTCGCTGTCGGTCACTACGATTTTATTGTCCACATCCCGTTCCTTGAGCCGTGTCATGATGATCTCGTTACGTATCTCCTCGCGGAAATGATTGAAATTCACGCCATCGCGCTCCAACGTGTCACGCATTTGCTGCAGACTCATTTTGTTGTTCTGGGCAATGCGCTCCATAGTCTTTTCCAATAGCGTATCATCCACGCGCACACCGGTTTCCTTAGCGTACTGTAGCTGTACGCGGTCGTTAATTAAGCGTTCCAGGAGCTGTTTTTCGAGTACGTTCCGGGGTGGCAGCGGAGTCCCTTGTTTTTTGAGTTGGTTGACCACCAGATTGATGTGATCGTCAAGCTCATACTGGGTAATCACATCGTCGTTGACGACGGCCACGATGCGATCGAGCGGAATGATCTTTGTGTTTGCGGCGTCGGTCTGGGCGGCACCGATAGGTGCAATAAAGTGCGCGTTTACCAGCACGATCCAGCACGCGCGTTGCAGATAAGTCTTGAGCACGCTCATTTGCACAGCACTTCGGGCATCGTTATAGAATTGCTACTGTTCGGTGCTGCCGAGCGGCTGATTGGTTTTGGTATAGCCCGGGATTTCACGTTTTAGAATCGAAAGTGGATTAGAGCCCAACTTGGTAAGTCCGTTCAACTCAAGCTGGAAAAACACACCGGTTGTCGCCTGCGATTGCGCGGTGGTCAGTCGGTGTGCAACAAAGCGAAACGTCCAGCAGCAGCTATTATATTCAACTCCGAGCAGTCCCTCCAAAGTCGTACTGTCGAAAAGCGAATAATTGAAGCGACCCACTCCATACCACCCGCCACCGAGGTGCCACTGCCCGCTGAGATCCGTCTGTTCAATCGAACCGCGGATATAACGGTAACCCAAATTGAGGACTTTTCCCGGTTCAGGCTGATAACGGAAGTTGATGTTGTATTTTTGGATGTCGCTGGAGGACGGCGTATACTCCACGCCGGATTCAGCGGACAACTTGGGGATCACCGTGGCGCTGAAGGCGGCAACGATATCCGAAGCTGTGTTGACGGTGGTAGTGGTGGTGCCGGGCCCCGTCAGTGAATTGGGCACGGTGCTGCTCAGAGTGACCCGCTGCTGACCGATGAGCAGGCGCTGCCCGATGTCAAAGCGCAGCCGCTCGTCTCCGTTGTTGGAAAGTAATCGCGAAGTGACCCCTAGCGTCATCTGATTGGCGTTATTGATGCGGTCTCCGCCGCTGAATACGTTTTCTGTGAATATGCGCGAATAATTGACGTCGGCTTGTGCGCTGTCAAAGACAGGAATCTGGCTCTGCTCGCGGAACGGGATATTGAGGTAGTAAACCTTGGGTTCGAGGGTCTGCGTTAAGTTTTGGCCGAAAATCGAAGCGGGGCGCTCAAAAATGAGCCCGGTCTCGATGCTGGAAATCGGCATTACACGGTTGGTGTCAGGTGGAGCAGTACCATTTTCGCTAAACGTATAGTGAGTAAAATTGACACCGATCTTAGGCGTAAAAAAGGCGTAGGAATTCTGCAGCGGATAGCTGATGCTCGGATACGCTATGAAGCGTTCGCCGTTGACGAGTGTAGCGTGGTAGAAATTGGTGTATTGGCTGGTCAGCGACAGATCAAATCCGCCGACATCCTGGCGCGCCGCGTTATAGTTAAACTGCGGCAGCGGTTCGTAAGGGGGAATTATTGGTGCCTGCGGTTGCTGTAGTGTTTGATAGCCTAACGCGGTCAATGTCGCATTCCAATATGGCTGGCTGTAGCTCAGGGTTCCTTGCTGCGGCAAAGTGACCTGCGATGTGAAAGCAATGTTGGTACTGAGGTCGCGGAAATAATTATCGTCGGAAACCCTTTGGTAATTCACAGATCCGGTAAAACCGCTCCCGAGGTCCTGCATGTGATTGAACAACAGCGCGTAGCGCGTTTTATCTTGGTCAACCTGATCGTCGGGAAGTAGATCCACGCGATCGATCCCGGAGTAGCTCGGCTGCAGATAACGGAATTCGGAATTAAACTGAGCCCCACGCTTTGACATCACCCGCGGAGCTAAAGTCGCGTCGTAATTCGGCGCGATGTTCCAGTAATAAGGTAGCGTAAACTCGAAACCGCTGTTGCTGCTATTGCCCACTGTAGGCGGCAGAAATCCAGATTTGCGCGCGCTGGTCACGGGAAAATCTATCCACGGCGTGTAAAGGATTGGAACCCCCTTGAACACGATGCTGGCGTCGCGCGCCACACCGATGTTATTGGCTTGGTCGATTTTCAGATCGCGCGCACGCAAATACCAGTCGTCGTTGCCAACGGGGCAGGTTGTGTAATTTGCCTGTTCCAAGTGGTATATCTCGGGACCTTCCAACAGCAAATTCCCCGCGCTTCCCCTGCTCTGGTTTTTCTGAAGACTGAATTCCGGGGATTCAAAATAGCCGATGTCGCGTTCGATGTTAAATTTTGCCTTCGGACCCTGTACCGAACTGCCTCGCTGCTCGAGGCGTACATGGCCTTCAGCCTCAATTTCGTCTTCGGAGATAAAATAGGTCAATCGATCCGCGAATACCGCTTCCCCGTCGCGGCGCAACACCGCTGACCCTTGCGCCGTTATTTTCTCTTGGCCCGTTCCCTCGATGCGGTCGGCTTCCACGAAAACCGGCAGCGCTTCTTGCAGTTTAGGTGACGGGTTTAGGCGCATATCCAATTTCAGTTTGAGCGCATCTTCATCCGCATTCGAAGTATGGGAAAAAAGACAAAGCAACAAAAAGGCAATAGAGGTAGGACGGAGTTTTTCCATCGCGCATTGAATGGCCGGAGGCAGTTTTGATTTTTAAGTGCTAAAATCGCACAAATTCAGCATTATGGCAATTAAGGTACGCTTTTGAAACGTTTTGTTTTGCTGAAGAACTGGGTCGGTTCGCAGTTTCCCGGAGCCTCATTTACGCTGGAATCGGCGTCAGAAGACGCCAGTTTTCGCCGTTACTTCCGTGCGACGTTTGAGGACCGTTCGTTGATGGTCATGGATGCGCCTCCGTCGCATGAAGATTGCGCGCCGTTCATAAAGGTGTCGGAATTGTTTTATGCCGCGGGTGCGCATGTACCGCGAGTACTTGCCAGCGATTTGAAGCATGGCTTCCTGCTGCTGGACGATCTCGGCACGATCACTTATTTACAGGCCCTGCAGGACGGAAATGCTAATCGCTTGTATCTGGACGCGATCGAGTCCTTGATCAAGATTCAACGGGCGAGCCGCGCGGGCGTGCTGCCGGCTTATGATGAAGCTCTTTTATTGAGGGAAATGCGTCTGTTCCCTGATTGGTATGTGGCCAAAAAACTGCGAATTGGATTAAATCCCGGGCAAGCAGATGTGCTGGACTCGATGTTCGAGCGAGTGTTGCAGAACAATATTGCGCAACCGCGGGTATATGTGCACCGCGACTACCATTCGCGCAACCTGATGGTGGGTGATCCCAATCCGGGTATTCTGGATTTTCAGGACGCAGTATACGGGCCGATTACCTACGATGTGGTTTCACTCTTCAAGGATGCTTATGTATGCTGGGACGAAGAGCGGATCCTGGACTGGGTGGTGCGCTACTGGGAGCGCGCCAGGAAGGCGGGACTCCCGGTAGCCGCCGACTTTGCGGAATTCTACCGCGATTTCGAATGGATGGGGATCCAAAGACACCTGAAGGTCCTGGGCATTTTCGCCCGCCTTTATTACCGCGACGGCAAAGAGGGGTACCTTAAGGATCTACCTCGGGTGATGCAGTACTTGCGCAAAGCCTGCGAACGCTATTCGGATTTCACGCCGCTGCTCAAGCTACTGGACGAGCTGGAAGGGCGGAGTGCGCGCGTCAGTTACAACCTTTGAGTTCGCCAAAGTGCGTGCCATGATCCTTGCTGCCGGCCGGGGCGAGCGCATGCGCCCGGTTAGCGATCTCCTGCCAAAAGCTTTGTTGCCCGCCGCGGGCAAGCCGCTCATAGTGTGGATTTTGGAAAACCTTGCGGCGGCGGGGTTCAAGGAAATCGTCATTAATCACGCGCATCTCGGAAACCTCATTGAAACTGCGCTGGGAGACGGCGCACGCTTCGGGGTACACATCACTTACTCTCCTGAAGCGCAAGCGCTGGAAACGGCGGGCGGGATCGCCAACGCGCTGCCATTGATCGGAAATCAGCCGTTTGTAGTGGTCAACGCGGATATTTTTTGCGAGTTTGATTTCAAGTTGCTGAAGTCGAAGGCAGGCAACTTCGTTGCAAGCGGATGTGTTGCCCACTTGGTGCTGGTGGATAATCCGGACCACCACCGCCAGGGCGACTTTGGCCTAGCCCGGGGCAAAGTGACTCTGCAAGGCCAGCCGCAACTTACTTACAGCGGTATCGGCCTATATCATCCCGCGGCATTCGCGGGTGTTGCGCCTGGCGCAAAAGCTAAACTCGCGCCGCTGTTGCGCGCCCAGATTGAAGCCGGAAAAGTCACTGGCGAACAGTTTCACGGACTGTGGATGGATATCGGCACTTCAGAACGTCTTCGTGCACTCGATACTCTGCTGCGTGCCAAACGTGCGGGCTGAGCAGGGTTTCGGATTATAATTTCTTGTGCATCAACTGTCGCCGATGAGCAATTACTCCATTTACGCGCAGCGCCGCGCCAAACTGTTAGATGAAATGCAAGCCGGAGTTGCAATTATACCGACTGCAGCCGAGCGCGTGCGCAACCGCGACGCGCACTATCCATATCGCTTCGACAGCTACTTTTATTACTTGAGCGGCTTTGCCGAGCCGGGAGCAGCGTTGGTGTTGATTGGCGGCAAGAAACCCAGATCCATTCTGTTTTGTCGCGACAAGGACCCCGAGCGTGAAGTGTGGGACGGCTACCGTTACGGCCCGGAGGGAGCGCGCGAGCACTTTGAATTTGACGAGGGCCATTCGCTTGCCGCGCTTGACGAAATTATGCCCAAGCTGCTGGCTGACCAGCCGGTTCTGTACTATGCAATGGGAACAGACGAACGGTGGGATGCGCGCATCGTCGGTTGGCTGAACAATGTGCGCAGCGAGTCGCGCAGTGGCGTCACCGCTCCCGGAGAAATTAAGGACGTGCGCCGAATTCTGGACGAAATGCGAATCATCAAAGACAGCCACGAACTTGTACTGATGCGCCAAGCCGCGGAAATTTCCACGAGTGCGCACCGTCGGGCAATGCGCGCGACCCGCCCCGGCAAGGGGGAATTCGAAATTGAAGCAGAGCTGATACACGAATTTCGCCGGCGCGGTGCGCAAGCTCCGGCTTATACGCCCATCGTTGCAGGCGGAGCCAATGCGTGCGTATTGCATTACGTGGAAAACAGCGCAAGGCTTAAGGACGGCGATTTATTGCTCATCGATGCCGGCTGCGAGCTCGACGGCTATGCTTCGGACATCACCCGCACTTTTCCGGTGAACGGCCGGTTCAAAGGCCCGCAGAAAGATGTCTACCAGTTGGTTCTCGAAGCGCAGACAGCGGCAATAGCTGCGGTAAAACCCGGCAACGGCTGGGACCGGCCGCACGGCGCGGCGCTCAAGGTGTTAGCGCAAGGCATGATCGATCTGGGTCTGTGCAAAGGCAGTCTGGACAAAGTGCTGGAGTCGGGCGACTACAAGCGGTTTTACATGCACCGCACCGGACACTGGCTGGGATTGGACGTGCACGATGCGGGTGATTACAAACGCGGCGGCAAATGGCGCGAGCTCAAGCCGGGAATGGTGTTGACCGTTGAACCGGGCTGTTACGTGCGTCCGGGAAAAGGTGTGCCGCAGAAATTATGGAATATCGGCGTGCGTATTGAAGACGATGTGCTGGTCACGTCAAAGGGCCGGGACGTGTTGACCGACGCCGCGCCTAAGAAAATCGAAGTTATCGAGAAGCTGATGCAAGACAATGCCGCCTGAGTCTGCAGATATCGTGATCGTCGGTGGCGGTCCTACCGGCGCCGCCTTGGCGCTCGCCTTGCGCAGCAGTGGCTTGAGCGTGGTGCTGCTTGAAGCAAAGGACTCCTTAGCCAGTGATTCCCGGCCGCTCGCGCTGTCCTACGGCAGCCGCTTAATACTCGAGCATTTGGGGGTCTGGAAGCGGGTGGCGGCCCCGACCCCGATACTGAACATCCACGTTTCTCAACGCGGTGGTTTCGGTCGCAGCGTGCTGAGTGCTGCGGAAGCCGGCGTTCCGGCCTTGGGCTACGTCGTTGCCTACAGCGAACTGCAGTCAGCTTTGCAGCATGACTTGAACGGCTGTTTAAGGGGCGCGACTGTTTTGCGCATTGAAGCCGGCGCAGAATCGGCAAAGGCGGAGTTCACCTACCTCGGCAATATGCGACAAGTCAGCTGCAAACTTCTGGTTGTGGCCGAGGGCGGACGCAATCTCGAGGGTGTCGAAGGGGTGACGCACAGGGAAAAGGATTATCATCAAAACGCCGTGGTAACACAGGTCAACACGCGCGCGCCGCATCGCAATGTCGCCTATGAGCGGTTTACGTCTCAAGGACCCATCGCGCTGCTGCCGTTCGGCGAAAAATTAGCGTTGGTCTGGACCACCAGTCCCCAAGTTGCCGAGAAGCTGTGCGGCCTGAACGACGCGTTGTTTTTGCAGCGCTTGCACCAACACTTTGGCGACCGGCTTGGCGGATTTACAGGGACCGGGAAGCGCGCCAGTTTTCCGCTAAAACTCAAGTATGCGATCAGTCCTACCCTGCAGCGGACGGTGATTTTAGGGAATGCCGCGCAAACCCTGCACCCCGTTGCAGGGCAGGGATTCAATTTGGGATTGCGCGACTCCTGGGAATTGAGCGAAATAATTCTGCGCAGTACGGTGCAACAACTTGGCGCATCGGAAATGCTGAGGTCTTATCGCGGGCGGCGGCGGCTTGACCGTTACGGAGGAATTTTCTTTACCGACACGCTGTTAAGGCTGTTTACCCGCGACAGCGCGCCTTTGTCCGCGGCGCGCGGTTTTGCGCTTGCCGCCCTAGATGCAATGCCGGCGGCAAAACGTTTCTTGATGAGACGTATGATTTTCGGTACGCGGGGTTGATTGCAGCATTTGTTTTGGCGCTTGCGTGCGCTAATACTCTTTAGCTTCTTGTACCTTGTAGTGAGTTCTGCAAGAAATTTCTAATCCACTTTTCTAACGCATAAAATTGCGATTACAATTACACCCCTGCCACGAAGTAAATATCATGCAAATTGGCGCTCATCAACTCAAGAACAATCTCATTGTCGCTCCAATGGCTGGCGTCACCGACCGTCCTTTCCGCCAGCTGTGCAAAAAAATGGGCGCGGGAATGGCGGTATCGGAGATGGTGTCGAGCAATTCCCTGCTTTGGGGTTCGCAAAAGACCTTGCGCCGGGCCGACCACCAAGGCGAGGTTGAGCCAATATCGGTGCAAATCGCTGGGGCAGATCCGCAAATGCTTTCGCAGGCTGCCAAATACAATGTGGACCAGGGGGCGCAAATTATTGACATTAACATGGGATGCCCGGCAAAAAAGGTCTGCAATGTTATGGCCGGATCGGCCTTAATGCAGAATGAGCGGCTGGTCGGCGAGATCCTCGATGCGGTGGTGTCGGCGGTGCAAGTTCCAGTTACTTTGAAAATCCGTACCGGCTGGGATCGCCAGAACCGGAATGCCTTGAGCGTTGCCCGGATTGCTGAAAATGCCGGCATCCAGGCGCTGGCGGTTCACGGACGGACTCGCGCCTGCGGTTTTTCAGGCCATGCCGAATATGACACTATCGCTGAGGTGAAAACGCAAGCGAACATTCCGGTTATCGCCAACGGCGATATCACATCGCCGGAAAAGGTAAAACACGTTTTGGATTACACCAAAGCGGATGCTGTGATGATCGGCCGCGCAGCACAAGGCAGACCGTGGATCTTCCGGGAAATCAGCCATTATCTCGAGACCGGCGCACATTTGCCGGCGCCCGAAGTCGAGGAGATTCGCCGTGTTCTGAATGCGCATCTTAATGATCTCTACCAGTTTTATGGCGAATACTTAGGAGTGCGAATAGCGCGCAGGCATATTTCCTGGTACACAAAGGGATTGATCGGCTCTGGCGCGTTCCGCCACGCCATAAATCAACTGGAAAGCAGCCCTGAGCAGCTTGCTGCGGTAAACCGCTTCTTCGACCAATTGGCAGAGCGCGGGAAGCGCATTTTGTACCAAGAGCCAGTGGAACTCGCAGCGGCATGATTGACGAAAACGACATCGCCCGCTGCGTTCGAAAAGCCATTGACGGCTATTTCAAGGACTTGGACGGAGAAAAGCCTTGCGCTATATACGACATGGTAATTCGTTCCATAGAAAAACCACTTTTGGAATTGGTGCTGCATCGTGCCAAGGGCAATCAGACCCATGCCGCGCAAATGTTGGGGCTGAACCGGAATACTTTGCGCAAAAAGATGCACCACTACCGCATCAAGGGTTAAGGAACCTTTGATGACGCCTCGCGCGAGCGCAGCGTCCAGTAGCGCTTTGCGAGCCTTGAATTCTCATTCCTCGTTCCTGGAACCGCAAAATGGCCGTAGTTAAACGAGCCCTCATTAGTGTTTCCGATAAGACCGACGTCGTGGAATTTGCCAAGAGTTTGCGGCAGTTCGGCATCAGCATATTATCCACCGGCGGTACCGCGAAACTGCTTGCACAGGCAGGGGTTAACGTTACTGAAGTCGGGGATTTCACCGGATTTCCTGAAATGTTGGACGGGCGCGTAAAAACTCTGCACCCGAAGATCCATGCCGGCATTCTGGCACGGCGTGATCTATCGGAGCACATGCAGACCTTGAGCAAGGCAAAAATACCGACCATCGATATGGTGGTGGTAAACCTGTACCCATTTCGGGAGACTATTGCCAAGCCCGGCTGCACCCTGGATGAGGCGGTAGAAAACATAGATATCGGCGGACCAACTCTGGTGCGCGGCGCCGCCAAGAACTTTCGGCACGTCGCCGCGGTGACCGACCCAGGCGATTACCGCGAACTGATCGGCGAAATGCAATCGGCCAACGGCGGGATCGGCCTTGAAACCCGCTACCGTCTTGCGCGGAAAGCTTTCTCCCATACTGCGGCCTACGACGGGGCGATCAGCAATTACCTAACTGCGATCACGCTGGAAGGCGAGCGCGCCCCATTTCCACGCCGGCTAAACCTCAACTTCAGCAAGGTGCAGGATTTGCGCTACGGTGAAAACCCTCATCAGAACGCGGCACTGTACCGCGAACTTGGCGCGGTACCCGGGAGCTTAAGCAATTATGCGCAGCTGCAAGGCAAGGAGCTCTCTTATAACAATATCGCCGATTCGGATGCGGCATGGGAATGCGTAAAGACGTTCGAGCAGCCTGCGTGCGTTATCGTGAAGCACGCCAACCCCTGCGGAGTTGCTGTGGCCACGGACCCGCTGCGGGCGTATAAGCTGGCGTTCGCCACCGACCCCACTTCCGCATTCGGCGGTATCATCGCATTCAACCGTGAGCTGGATGCTCGAACTGCGGGCGCCGTGATCCAGCAATTTGTAGAAGTACTGCTCGCGCCGGCCGTCTTGCCCGATGCCCTGGAGATACTCTCGCAAAAAGCCAATATCCGCGTGCTCCAGATTGCGCTGGAAAAAGGCGCGAACGCGCACGACTACAAGCGCATAGGGGGCGGGCTGCTGGTCCAAACGCCCGACGATCTCAATGTCACAGCCTCGCAACTAAAGGTCGTTACAAAAAAACAGCCGACGCTCCAGCAAATAGACGATCTGCTGTTTGCCTGGCGCGTTGCTAAATTCGTCAAATCCAACGCCATCGTATTCGCCGGCGGCGGGCAAACGCTGGGCGTAGGCGCCGGGCAGATGAGTCGAGTGGACAGCGCGCGCATCGCTTCGATCAAAGCCGAGAACGCCGGCTTGAGCTTGCAGAATTCAGTAGTGGCCTCAGACGCGTTTTTTCCATTCCGGGATGGAGTGGACCTCGTGGTGCGGGCGGGCGCGCGGGCGGTTATTCAGCCCGGCGGCAGCATGCGTGATGACGAGGTGATTGCGGCAGCGCACGAGCACGGCATCGCTATGGTTTTTACCGGCGTGCGCCACTTCAGACACTAGCAACGAGTAAGGCGTAAGGAGTAAGGTGTATTAAACTATTTATGCAGGCACTCCTCACCCTTCACCGCTTACTCCTCACGTACTCATGAAGCTTCTCGTCATCGGTGGCGGCGGCCGGGAACATGCGCTTGCCTGGAAGCTCGCACAATCACCTCGCATCCAGAAAGTGTATGTTGCTCCCGGGAACGCCGGGACCGCACGCGAAAACGGGTTGGAAAACCTGCCAGTCACCAATATCCAGGAACTCGTGCTATTTGCTCAAAAAGAGTCGATTTATTTCACCACGGTCGGTCCTGAAGCGCCTCTCGCGGCGGGCATAGTGGACGAATTTCGCGCCCACAACCAAAAAATTTTCGGCCCCACGCAAAAAGCCGCACAGCTTGAAAGCTCCAAGAACTTCGCTAAGGCATTCATGCAGCGCCACGGCATCCCGACGCCCAAGTTTGCTGCTTTCAGCAATGCCCGCGAAGCGCATGCGCATATCGACAAACACGGTGCACCCATCGTGATCAAAGCCGACGGCCTGGCGGCCGGCAAAGGGGTGGTGGTGGCAATGGATACAGATGAAGCGCACCACGCGGCCGATATGCTGCTGGTATCGAGCAAAATGGGCAAGGCGGGCGCTAGCGTGGTCATCGAGGATTATCTGGAGGGCGAAGAGGTAAGCTTCATCGTGATGTGCGACGGAGAGCATATTTTGCCGCTTGCCACCAGCCAGGACCACAAGCGATTACTCGACGAAGATAAAGGCCCCAATACCGGCGGCATGGGCGCGTATTCGCCGGCTCCGGTGGTAACACCCGCACTGCATAATCGGGTAATGCGCGAAATCATACAGCCCGCAATAAAGGGCATGGCGAATGATGGCATTCCGTACTCCGGGTTCCTCTATGCCGGACTGATGATCGATGGCAAAGGCAATCCCAAAGTGCTGGAATTCAACTGCCGCACCGGCGACCCCGAAACTCAGCCAATTATCTTGCGCCTGAAAAGCGACCTGGTCACCATGGTGGAACACGCGCTAAATGGAACTCTGAATAAAGTGAAGACTGAATGGGATCGCAGGGTGGCACTGGGAGTGGTGCTTGCGGCCGCGAATTACCCAGACGAGCCGAAAACGGGCGACGTCATTACCGGTTTGCCCAAGACCGGAGACGACTTTAAAGTATTCCACGCCGCAACCCAGGTCAACGGCAAAAGCGTGGTCACCGGCGGCGGCAGGGTGCTATGCGTCACCGCATTGGGTGACAATGTCAGAATGGCCCAGCGTCGCGCTTACGAGATCGCACAAGGCATCCGCTTCGACGGCATGCAGATGCGACGCGATATCGGATATCGCGCTGTCAAATTCCAAAAACATTGATTCGCTATGTCGGCCGGGACTCCATGCCTCTCCTGCTCCGCGTTTTCAAGCGATCATTTTGAGCGGGGGATTGGCTATCCGCGCCGGAATGGTGCCAGACAAAAACCAATACTTGTTAAAAGAAACCGAAGCTTGATTCACTTTCCGCCGCTCCTCGACGTTGCCATGCTAAAACTCAATCCATGAATTCGGAACCCGTTAAGAATTACCTTCTGCAGTTGCAGTCGCGCACCGTGGATCATTTCGAAAAGATTGACGGCAGGCAGTTTCGCACAGCATTTTGGGACCGCCCCGCTGGCGGCGGCGGCATAAGTTGCGTGATTGAAGAAGGACAACTATTTGAGCGCGCGGGGGTGAATTTCTCGCATGTACATGGCGAAAGGCTGCCGCCATCAGCAACGGTCTCGCGCCCCGAGCTGGCCGGCCGTCCGTTTGACGCGATGGGCGCATCGGTTGTCGTGCACCCCCGCAATCCTTATATACCTACCGTACATTTAAACGTGAGATTCCTCTGCGCTTATTCACGTTCATCGGAAGTTGCTCCCGACGTATGGTGGTTCGGGGGCGGTATGGATTTGACGCCCTATTACGGTTTTGAGGAAGACTGCGTGCATTTTCACCAAACTTGCAAGAATGCGCTGGCACCGTTCGGCGCCGATTATTACCCGCGGTTCAAAAAATGGTGCGACGAATATTTTTTCATCAAACACAGGAACGAGCCGCGAGGAATAGGCGGGATATTTTTCGATGACTTCAACGAGCATGATTTTGAGAAGTGCTTTAAGCTCGTGCAAAGCGTTGGCGATCATTTTTTACCTGCTTACGTGCCGATCCTCGAGCGCCGCAAGGACACGGTTTACGGTGAACCCGAGCGTGAATTTCAGGCCCTTCGGCGCGGGCGCTACGTGGAATTCAACCTTGTTTACGACCGCGGCACGCTATTTGGCCTGCAGTCCGGCGGACGCGTGGAGTCCATACTCATATCCCTGCCGCCGCACGTGAAATGGCGCTATGATTGGAGGCCCAAGCCGAAAAGCATCGAAGAAAAGTTGTACAAGGAGTTTTTGATCGCACGGGACTGGGTGAGCTAAGCGATCTATTTCCGTTGGATTGACAATCATGAAATACAACACAGATCGTATCCAAAAAATTGGCGGCGTATTGGTGGACTTGTTTCATTACATTGCGCTGTTCGTTATCGGTGCCACAATTGTTTGGTCGGCGGTATATGAATATATCCGCATAATGCAAAGCGGACACGCGGCTCTGGAGAATATTTTGTTGCTTTTTATATACCTGGAGCTGGGAGCAATGGTGGGCATCTATTTCAAAACGCATCATCTGCCGGTCCAGTTCCTCATATACGTCGCGATAACCGCTCTTTCGCGACATTTGGTCGTTGATGTGCAGAAGGTATCAGATAGTTTTCACCTCTATCTGTTGCTGACCATAACTGGATCGATCGTAATACTTAGCTTTGCGCTTTTGATATTAGCCTATGCCTCCAGCAAATATGGCAGGCCCGAGGACGATAGTTGACGTATTTTAATGTCCTTCAAACTGGCACAGGGCCACCACGCTGTGGCCGAGCTTCTCTAAGCGCTTATGACCGCCCAAATCGGGTAAATCTATCACGAACGCGCAGCCTACAATCTGTGCGCCGGTTTTGTTGATCAGCTTGACAGCGGCCTCTGCGGTGCCGCCGGTGGCAATCAAGTCATCCACCACCAGAACATTTTCGTTCTGCGCAATAGCATCGCAGTGAATTTCCAGTCGGTCGGTTCCGTATTCCAGTTCGTAGTCGTGCCCGAAATTCTCCCCCGGAAGCTTCCCTTTCTTGCGGATCGGCACGAAGCCTGCTTTAAAGCGGTAGGCAAGCGCTGCTCCGATAATGAAACCGCGTGATTCGATTCCTGCAATTTTATCTATTTTTACGCCCCGGTATTTGTCGAAAAGTTGAACTATGGTGCTGCGAAATCCGTCTCGATTCTTGAGCAGCGTCGTAATATCGCGGAACATAACGCCGGGTTTGGGAAAATCAGGAACGGTGCGAATCAGCGATCTAATCTCCTTCATCTTATTCTCCCAAGTAAGCTTCGCGTACTCGCGGGTTGTTCAGCAAGTCCTGCGCAGGGCCGCTCAAGGTAATCAGCCCCCCGTCCATAACATAAGCCTTTTGGCTTGCTTCGAGCGCAAGCTTGGCGTTTTGCTCAACCAGCAGCAGCGTAACGCCTTGCTTGGCAACGCCCATAATCGTCTCGAAAATTTTACTCACCATAAGAGGTGCCAATCCCATGCTCGGTTCGTCGAGCAGCAGCAATTTCGGCCGGCTCATAAGTGCGCGACCTATAGCCAGCATCTGTTGTTCTCCGCCCGAGAGCGTGCCCGCGGTTTGACTGCGCCTTTCCTTGAGGCGCGGGAACATTTGGTAAACGTGTTCTAGTTCCTGCTTGTCGGAAACGCGGCAGTAAGCGCCCATTTCCAGGTTTTCTTCAACGGTAAGCCTACCAAAAATACCGCGCCCCTCCGGCACCAGCGCCACGCCGCGACGCACCAGCTGATAACTAGGCAGCCGCATGATCGAGTTGCCGCAGTAGCGCACTTCACCTGTAACGTGAAGCAGCAAGCCGCAGATTGCCTTCAAAGTTGTGGTTTTGCCCGCCCCATTTGAACCAATCAGCGCAACCATTTCACCTTCGCTAATGTCCAGATCTATGCCCTTTACCGCATTGATGCCGCCGTAGGATACTTTCAATCCGCGCACTTCGAGCAGGTTCACGCGAGCGCGCCGCCCAAGTATGCTTCGATCACAGCCGGATCATGTTGCACCTGCTGCGGGGTACCCTCGGCGATTTTTTTGCCGTAATCCAACACCGCTACGCGGTCGCACAATCCCATCACCAGCTTTACATCGTGCTCGATCAACAAGACGGTCACGCCGTCATGGCGGATAGTTTCGAGTAATTTTTGAAGTTCCGCGGTTTCGGTGGCGTTCATTCCAGCCGCGGGCTCGTCGAGCGCGAGCAATTTAGGTTCGGTGGAAAGCGCGCGGGAGATTTCCAGCCGGCGCTGATCGCCGTAACTCAGGTGACTCGCCAGACTATTTGCGTGCGCGGCAATGCCGACATACTGCAAAAGCTCCAGCGCGCGGGAACGGATAGATGCTTCTTCGGCGCGCGTGCGCGCGTTGCGCAGCACCGCTCCGATCACCCCGGCATGCGTTCGTAGGTGGCGCCCCACCATAACGTTTTCCAGCGCGCTCATGTTGCCAAACAAACGGATATTCTGGAACGTGCGCGCAATCCCGCGCTCGGCTACAACGTGCGGCTTAGTGGCTACCAGCTTTTCGCCGTCGAAGAAAAAGTCTCCGCTGTCGGGAGAATAAAGGCCTGTCAGCACATTGAATAGGGAAGTCTTGCCGGCACCATTGGGGCCGATGAGACCGTAAATTTCCCCGTTTTGCACTGATAGGCTAACTGCATCGAGCGCGAGCAGTCCGCCAAAATGTTTGCTGACGCCGCGTGCTTCAAGCAGGGTCATGTAGGGATCCCGTCTTGGGATTCGGCTTCGTCCTCGGCTGCGAATTCCCGCTTGCGGATTGTGGAAGGCAATAAGCCCGCGGGGCGAAACAGCATGACCAGAATCAGCGCGAGCCCGAAGATCAGCATTCGCAGATCATCCGGATCGACAAAAACACGGCCCAGTAGCGCCTGCTCGGCAGGTCCGATATAACGCAGTGCTTCAGGCAGCACCACGAGCAGCACCACGCCCAGGACCACGCCCGCTATATTGCCCATGCCACCCAGCACCACCATGCACAAAATCATGATCGATTCTATGAGAGTAAAGCTCTCTGGACTTATGAAGCCCTGAAATGCGGAAAACAGGCCGCCGCTCACGCCTCCGAAACTTGCGCCCATCGCAAATGCCAGCAGTTTGATATTGCGCGTGTTGATACCCATTGCCTTCGCCGCCACTTCGTCTTCGCGTACCGCGGCCCAGGCCCGGCCGATGCGCGAATCCTGCAGACGCATGGAAACGAAAATGACCAGAGTTGTCAGCGCAAGGAATAGATAATAATAGTTATATACCGAGGAAAAATTGACGTCGAAGAGCCGGTGAGTCTGGTAGAAGGAGAATCCGCCGATACTCACCGGGTCGATGTTATTTATGCCTTGCGGGCCATTGGTAATATTGACGGGTGCATCCAGGTTGTTCAGAAAAATGCGGATAATTTCGCCGAAGCCCAAGGTCACGATGGCGAGGTAGTCGCCGCGCAACCGAAGCGTAGGCGCACCGATGAGCACGCCGAAAATACAACTTACGCCAGCCCCGAGGGGCAGCAACGCCCAAAATGGCAAATGAATGCCGAACTGCGGCGAGGCGAGCAGTGCGTACATATAAGCGCCAACCGCAAAAAACGCGACATACCCCAAATCGAGCAAACCGGCAAAGCCAACCACAATGTTCAGACCTAACGCCAGCATAATGTACAGCAGTACAAAATCGAGGATGCGCACCCAGCTGCGGCCCAGTAGAGAACCGGCGAGGAACGGAAGCAAGGCAAGCAATATCGCAAGCAGGGCGAATGCGACCCAAGCGGCGCGTGGATTGCGTTTCAGTTTCCCCAGGCCGCTCATGTGCGTTCCGCAATTCTCTCGCCAAGCAAACCGGAAGGACGGAACACCAATACCAGAATCAGCACGAAGAAAGCGAACACGTCTTGGTAGTTACTGCCCAGATAGCCTCCGGTGAGTGGCCCTATGTAGCCGGCTCCGAGGCTTTCAATGATGCCCAGCAAAAGCCCGCCCAGCATCGCCCCGCCTAAATTTCCGATCCCTCCCAGTACCGCTGCCGTGAAGGCCTTAAGCCCGAGCAGAAAGCCCATGTAATAATGCGCGAGACCGTAATAGGCGCTCACCAGCACGCCGGCTAACGCGGCGAGCGCAGAACCGACAATAAAAGTAATTGAGATGATGGTGTTGACGTTGACACCCATCAGGCCCGCCACTTCGGCGCTCTGCGCAGTGGCGCGCATCGCCCTTCCCAGCCGGGTATGGTGGACCAGAATCAGCAGCGCCACCATGATTAGGGCGGCTAGCAGAACGATGAAAATCTGCAGGTCGGAAATGGCGGCGCCTGCGATGAAGTGGGGTTTGGAAGGCAGCAGCGGGGGAAAGGTAATGTACTCGCGCCCCCAAATGATCATCGCGCTGTTTTGCAACACGATGGAAACACCGATTGCGGTGATTAGCGGTGCAAGCCGCGGGGCGTGGCGTAGCGGCCGGTAAGCGACGCGCTCGATGCCATATCCCAGAGCCATACAGGCCGGCACGGCGACCAGCAGTCCCAGCAAAACGATCACCGGGCCGGGAAGAGCAGTGCCGCTCAAGGCGTTGATTACGGCAAGCGCGACCATAGCGCCAATCATCACCACTTCGCCATGGGCAAAGTTAATAAGTCCGAGGATGCCATACACCATGGTGTAGCCCAACGCCACCAGGGCGTAGACGCTGCCCAGCACGATTCCGTTAATTATCTGCTGGAGAAAAATATCCATAAATCGATTCTATACGGCAAAACGGCGAAGGGAACCTCTGATTTGGTCCTGTACGTGCGCGACGGTGCGTTTTTCGGTTCCCAAGCGCGAAGCGATGAACGGCAAAGCACAGGAAGCGGAAAAGCGCCCTGTACTCGGTCTCGCGCAGCGTGGTGCGGGAAGGAGCGCAAGTTGACGCAAGAAACACGGTAAAAATGGGGCGCTTATGCTGCCGCTCCCGCACCCCAAGCTTCGCTGACCCTGTCGCGGCAGCCGTCCCGCGGGGTTGCTGCGACTGGACGGTCATCTGCGGCGTCGCTTGAGCTCGCGTTACTAGGCTGTAGCGCGTTGCCCGGCGCGCGTTGCATCCGGTCATTCCTCGCCTGCAACCCACTACCTGGCGGATTAAATCAGAGGTTCCTAAGGCGCTGCGTGCAGGAAAGAACTTCGCTTAATAACGTTGGTTAAGCGAACCCAGGGGTTTAGTTTCCGCGGGAACAGTTGTCTGGGATGCTGCAACGCTTTGACCCAGCGTTTCCAGCGGCACCCAGCTTCCGTTTTCGACTCGATAGAGGGTCACTGCGCCACCTTGGACATCGCCATTCGAATCGAAAGCGATGGGCCCGGTCACTCCGTTGCGATGAATATGCGCGAGCACAGGCAAATACTTGGCGGGATCAACCGAATCCGCTTGTTTCATGGCTTCAACCAGTGTCATGGTTGCGTCGTAGGCGTAAGGCGCGTAGATCTGAATTTTGCCGTATTTTGACTCAAATTTTTTGAGAAATTCTTCGCCGCCGGGCATTTTTGCCAGGGGCAGCCCGGGCGAAGACGCTGTTACACCTTCAGCATCCGCTCCGGCAAGCTTTATAAATTCGAAGCTTTGCGTTCCATCGCCGCCGAGAAATTTGGCATTCAATCCCAGCGATTTCATCTGCTTTGCCATCGGACCTGCTTGCGCATCCATCCCACCGTAGAAAACGAGGTCCGGCTGCTTGCCTTTGATGGAAGTCAATATTGCCATGAAGTCGGTTGCTCTGTCGGTGGTGTATTCGCGTGCCACGATATCCCCGCCGTCGGCCTTTGCTTCCTTCTCGAACTGGTCCGCCAATCCTTGGCCGTACGCGGTGCGGTCGTCAATGATGGCGATTTTTTTTGCTGCCATATCTCTTACCGCGAAATCGCCAAGCACTTTGCCTTGCTGCGCATCATTGGTCATGACGCGGAAAGCGTTTTTGAAGCCCTGATGCGTATACGGTATTGCCGTCGCGGACGGGGAAATCTGCACGACACCTGCATCGTGATAAATCTTCGACGCGGGAATCGTAGCTCCGGAATTGAGATGCCCAATAACGGCGTTCACTTTTTCGTCGACCAGTTTTTGCGCAACGATAGTGGCTGTTTTTGGATCGGCCTGATCATCTTCGCTGATGAGCTCGAAATGGACTGGCTTGCCGCCGATTACCAGGTGCTCCGCGTTGACTTCGTCAATTGCCATACGCACCCCGTTATCGTTGTCTTTGCCCAGGTGCGCTTGCGGGCCCGTGAGCGGTGCAACCGAGCCGATTTTAACGACCAGTTCCGATGAGGGTGCCTGCTGCTTGCCGCAACCGTAGAGCGCCAGAACTGCCGCCAGAACGGCCAATGCAAGAGCTCGGCTTAATTTCATGTTTGCTTTGAATAGATACAATCTGCGAACGATTATCCGCAGTCAAGTATGCCTTGTCAATTTTGGAAAATAGATCTGAATAATCGCGATTGTTGTGGCAATTATAGTGTGGAATACATTCGGCAATGCCATCGTACTTGTGCGACGACGTAATATGTCACAAAGGTTATGGAACGAGGTCGCTTTTCGATAACTGCTTCAAACGCTGCAGATCGCTTATCGGCGCCAAACATCTATCGCCGACGCAGACCCAGGCGTGGACCGGTCCGGCCGCCTTGCGGTCAAGCATTTGGGGCAGCCCTTCAAGGTTATCCGGCAAAGCCAGAATCAAAGCGCGCGGAAGGTAGTCCTGCTGCAATTCACGCTGCCATTGATCCAGGGAATTTTTTTGTCCGCGCAAAATGATAACCTGCGGCGGCCTGAGAATTTCCTCCAAAGCCATAATCATGCTGGTGTAGCCGCCGGGCCTGCGACTCAATTCCGGATAGAAAAGTTTTAGTGTGTCCTCGGCGGCTTTTAAGTAGTCGCGGTTCCCCAGAATGTGACCCAGCCGCAACAAAGCGAAAGCGGCGACGCCGTTGCCCGAAGGTGTAGCGCCGTCGTAGCCGGATTTGGGACGGTGAATAAGTTTCTCATGATCATGACTGGTGAAGAAAAAACCTCCGAATTCCCGGTCCTGAAATTGCGCCAGCATGACTTGCGCCAGTTGTGTTGCGAATTCGAGGTCCCTGCCGCGGAATTCAGTCTGCAGCAGTTCGAGCAGCGCATCCAGCAGGAACGCGTAATCGTCAAGGTAGGCGTTTAAATGCGCTCTGCCAGTGCTCCGTGTTCCTTCACGCTCTGTGCGGCGCGAGTCCGAGGCGCTCTTACAGGTGGCAAACAAACGGCGGTTTCTCCATAAGGAACTCTGAATAAAATCGCTCGCGCGTTGTGCCGAGAGAAGCCAGTCCGGGTTGGCAAAAACTCGCGCCGCGTGCGCCATGCCTTTGATCATCAAGGCGTTCCAGCTTGTGAGAATTTTTTCGTCGCGTCCAGGATGCACGCGTTTTTCCCGCGCCGCAAAAAGCTTGCTGCGCGCCGAAGCCAGCCGTTGCTCGACTTCTTGTTGCGGTACGGAAAGCGCGTTTGCGACCTCGCTCGCGCTTTTCTTGACGTGCAAATGCCAAAGCTTGCCCTCAAAATTCGGCTCATCAGCTAATCCGTAATGCGCAGCGGCAACGGAATATTCTTCTGTGTTGAGCAGCGTCGCGACCTCGTCGCGCACCCAAGTGTAGAACTTGCCTTCTTCATGCTCGGAGTCCGCATCCAAGGTGGAGTAATAACCACCCTCCGCGGATTGCATTTCGCGCATCACCCAGGCTGCAGTTTCTTCTGTCACGTTCTTGAACAGCGGATTGTGCGTCACCTGCCAGGCGTCGGAATACAGCCGCAACAGCGGGCCGTTGTCGTACAGCATTTTTTCGAAATGCGGGATCATCCAGTTTTGATCCACGCTGTAACGACAAAATCCGCCGCCCAACTGGTCGTAAATGCCGCCCATGGCGATTTTCTCAAGTGTAAAGGTGGCCATGTGAAGTGCATTGTCGTCACGGCCTGCTGCGAAGCGCCGCAGGCAAAACTCGATTTCGGCGGTGTGCGGGAACTTGGGAGCATCGCCAAAGCCGCCGTGCAGCGGATCGAAACCGTTGTGCAATTGCTCCAGCAGCTGCTGCAAGGGTTCTGCGCTCACCACTTGCTGGGCTGTTTCAGGCAAAGTGCGCTGCAAGGCGGCAAGCAGAGATTGGCTCTGCATATCAATTTCGTCCCGGTGCTGGTGATAGAAGTCCGCAACACGCTTTAACAGGTCGCCAAATCCCGGAAGGTTATAGCGCGCTTCTTTGGGAAAATAAGTGCCGCCGAAAAACGGTTTCTGGTCGGGCGTGAGAAACATGGTAAGCGGCCAGCCGCCGGTGCGCTGCGTAAGCATGTACTGCGCGGTTTGGTAAATTTGGTCAAGGTCAGGTCGTTCCTCACGGTCCACCTTGATGTTGATAAAGTGCTCATTCATCAATTTGGCGACCTCGGAATCCTCGAAAGATTCGTGCGCCATTACGTGGCACCAATGACAGGCAGAATATCCGATTGAGAGCAGTATGGGCCTGTCCTGCTGGCGCGACAGCCGTAAAGCCTCATCTCCCCACGGATACCAATTCACGGGATTTTCCGCATGCTGAAGCAGATAAGGACTGGTCTCATTCGCAAGGTGATTGGACATAATTCAGGAGCAAAAATCGGCAATGTGCCGAGCCCGCTAGAGCGGTTCCAAACGGACTCGATCGCCGTCCTTGACCGTCCTGAGTTTATTCGCATTGCAGTCAATCTTGCCAAGAACATTGACGCGCGTCACTAACCGGCACTCATTACTTTCGGAAACGGGCGTCGGACCGAAAGGCAAAGCCAAGGAACGACCTTCGACCCAAAAACAAACCGTCCCGGGCTCGACAACCTGTGTTGCGTCTTTTTCCAACACAGATTCCACCGGGATTGAAAAATAAACCTCATCGCCCCAGGTTTGGGCGCGCGCCTCGCACGGAAGCGCCGCAAGCAGTTTTTTCACGGTCGGAGTGCTCCGCAGCGTCGCGGAGAGTTCATCTTGAGACCAGGAAATGCGGATGCGCGTATTCAATCGGTGACCGCGCCCAAGCTGGCTGAAGACACAAGTTTTGCGTACTTTGCCATGACCCCATGGGTATAGCGTGGCGCTGGCTGTTGCCAGCCGGCTTTGCGGCGCACAAGTTCCGCATCAGAAACATTAAGCTGCAGTATGCGCTTGATGGCATCGATAGTGATCGAATCGCCTTCCTGCACCAGTGCAATGGTGCCGCCGACAAAAGCTTCAGGCGCAACATGCCCGACGACCACGCCCCAGGTGCCGCCCGAAAAACGGCCGTCGGTAATCAGCCCGACCTTGTCACCCAGACCTTTGCCGATGATGGCCGAGGTCGGGGCAAGCATTTCGCGCATTCCCGGCCCTCCTTTGGGCCCTTCGTAGCGAATCACAATCACGTCGCCCGGCTTGATTTTGTCGCCGAGTATGGCTTTCAAACATGCTTCTTCCGATTCAAAGACGCGGGCCGGTCCGGTGATTACCGGATTTTTCAGGCCGGTAATTTTCGCAACGCAGCCGTCAGTGGCGAGGTTGCCCTTCAGAATCGCAAGATGGCCGTGCGGGTAAAGCGGGTTGTCCCATTGTCTGATGACATCTTGGTTTGTGGCCGGGTCATCAGGAACACTATTGAGATTTTCAGCTACCGTCTTGCCCGTGATGGTAAGGCAATCACCGTGGATCAGCCCATGGATCAAAAGCATCTTCATGATTTGGGGTACACCGCCCGCCTTGTGCAGATCGGTTGCAACATATTTGCCCGAGGGTTTCATGTCGCACAGCACCGGCACGCGGCTGCGTATGCGCTCGTAATCATCGAGCACCCACTGCACCTGTGCGGCGTGGGCAATGGCAAGCCAGTGCAAAACAGCATTGGTCGATCCGCCGGTCGCCATAACCACTGAAACAGCATTCTCGATGGATTTGCGAGTGATGATTTGCCTCGGAAGGATTTGTTTTTTAATCGCCTCGATCAGGGCGCGCGCCGATTGCGCCGCGCTCTCCGTTTTTTCCGCGTCTTCCGCGGCCATGGTTGAAGAATAAGGCAGGCTCATGCCAACCGCTTCGATGCTGGTGGACATGGTATTCGCGGTATACATGCCACCGCAAGAACCCGCGCCTGGACAGGAACGGCGTTCGATTTCCTTAAAATCGTCGCGGCTGAGACGGCCGGCGGTAAATTCGCCCACGGCTTCGAAGGCGGAAACGATGGTGAGGTCCTTGCCCTTGTAATGTCCGGGCTTGATGGTGCCCCCATAGACGAAAATCGACGGAATGTTCATGCGCGATATCGCCATCAACGCTCCGGGCATGTTTTTGTCGCAGCCACCGATTGCCAGCACTCCGTCCATCCATTCCGCCTGCACCGCGGTTTCAATCGAGTCGGCGATCACTTCGCGCGAAACCAGCGAATATTTCATGCCCTCGGTGCCCATGGAAATCCCGTCGGACACGGTAATGGTGCCAAACACCTGCGGATTGGCCCCGGCCGATTTGAGTTCCGCTTCGGCGCGCGTTGCCAGCTGGTTCAAGCCGGCGTTGCAGGGCGTAATGGTGCTGTAGGCGTTGGCTACGCCGACCATGGGTTTTCCGAAGTCGACGTCGTGATATCCCATCGCGTAGTACATGGAACGGTTAGGCGCGCGTTCGTCGCCCTCGGTAACGGCTCTGCTGCGCAGGTTCAAAGGCATGACAGTCCCTCGAAAAGCGGTCGGTAAGGAGGTGTATTTACGTATAATTGCAATTCTAACGGAAATACCGCGTACAACCTATTCCAAAACAATGCTCGTCCATCCGCAGATTGATCCGGTTGCAGTGCACATCGGGCCACTCGCAGTTCACTGGTACGGATTGATGTACCTTTTAGGATTTGCCCTGGGCATGTTATTAGGACGGTACCGCATAAAAACTCAACCCAATTCTGGATGGACCTATAACCAACTTGACGATGTGCTTTTCTACATCGTACTGGGAGTAATTCTCGGCGGCCGCCTGGGCTATGTGTTGTTCTACAAGTTTTCCGATTACCTGCACGAACCGATCAAAATATTCTACATCTGGGAAGGCGGCATGTCCTTTCACGGCGGATTACTCGGGGTTGTCCTCGCATTATGGCTGTTTTCCCGCAAATACCGGAAGCACTGGTTAGCTATAACCGATTTCATCGCACCGTTGGTACCACTAGGGTTGGGCGCAGGACGCATCGGCAATTTTATTAATGGCGAGTTATGGGGACGG
This sequence comes from Burkholderiales bacterium, assembly GCA_035518095.1. NCBI lineage: Bacteria > Pseudomonadati > Pseudomonadota > Betaproteobacteria > Burkholderiales > Burkholderiales bacterium. Next base: position 55,665 of record DATIXX010000071.1, read on the forward strand.
CCCACCAACGTTCCGTGGGCCATGATTTTCCCGTCAGTGGATAATGTGCCGCGCCATCCTTCCGAACTGTACGAATTCGCTTTGGAAGGAGTCGTACTATTCATTATTTTGTGGCTGTATTCCGCAAAGCCTCGGCCGCTCGGTGCCGTGTCCGGGATGTTTCTGATCTTCTACGGGCTGTTCCGTTTTCTAGTGGAATTTACTCGCGCACCCGATTCGTTTCTCGGCCTGCTTGCGTTGGGTTTGAGCATGGGACAGTGGCTTTCTTTACCCATGATTTTCGCTGGTGTCGGGATGATCCTTTGGAGCTATCGCAAACACGCCTAACGTTGCGTGCGGTGATCTGAAAAAAACTGGAATTTTCCAAGCACGCCAAGACAGATATCGGTTTTTGTATTTTCGCGCTCGCGTTATTTTTCGGCGCCTGACTGCGCAATTTACGCGTATGTCAATTGAGTATAAGATAACAGCCCTCGGGGTCGTAGCTCAGCTGGGAGAGCGTCGCGTTCGCAATGCGAAGGTCGGGAGTTCGATCCTCCTCGACTCCACCATTTCTCCCGACAATTTACCTCGGCGCCTGTAGATCCAAAAATTGCCAGAAATGCGGTAAATCCGGTTCAAAAGTGTAATTTTTTGGATTCTCGTCGAGTACAATTCGCTCATTGCCGGCGAACCTCCGCGGCCATCGGGCGCAGAGTCTTAAGCGAGGACTCTAATCGAGCTTCGGTATGATTGTTCGGGGAATCCGCCGCCTCCCGTAAATACTATAATTGCTGGGCAAACAGTTGACGAGAAGGTGATCGCTATGCCGGAATTATGCCTTTCTGCATTCCACAGCTTATCAACGTGGCCACGCCCCGGACGGTGTCGTGCCCGTGCTCTGCTTCTAGTGATACTCATGCTGCCGGCTTGCGCCACTTACCAAGACCACCCGATCAAGCTCGATGACACGGGACGGGCATTTGAGTCGCGCTCGCTGGGGAACCCCGAGTTGCAGAAGTTCGTCGCCCAGAACCTGCATCACGACGTCCAACCCTGGCCGCCCCAGCAGTGGGATCTGTCAACATTGTCGCTAGCCGCTTATTACTACAGCCCCGAATTGGACGTTGCTCGGGCGAAATGGGGTGTCGCCGAGGCGGCGGTAAAAACCGCCGGACAACGGCCGAATCCCATACTTCAGTTGCCGTTCCAATACACCGTGGACGCCAAGAATGGGGACACGCCTTGGACATACGGCATCAATCTCGACATTCCCATTGAAACCGCGGGCAAGCGCGGTTACCGAATTGCCAAGGCTCGGCAGCTCTCCCTGTCGGCGCGTCTCGATATGGCAAATACGGCCTGGCAAGTGAGAAGCCGGCTGCGCAGTGAACTACTTAGCTTGTACGCGGAAACCCGAAAAGTTTCGTACCTGGAGCAGTTGATCCACGCGCAGGAGAATATTGCGAGCATGCTGGATAAGCGGTTTTCACAGGGCGCTGCTTCGGCAGCAGACGTCCACGCTGCGCGGATTGCTCTCGGCCAATATTGCCGCGATTTGTCTCTCGCGCAAACGCAGATGCGTGACGCTCAAGCCCGAGTCGCCGCAGCGATCGGGATCCCGGTAAGCGCGCTCCACGATATCAAGATATCGTTTGATGTATTTGATCAAATTCGTTTTGAAGTTCCCACCGATGAAGATCGCTATAGAACGCTACTTGTTCGGCCCGATTTGCTGAGTGCGCTGGCCAAGTATCAGGCAAGCCAGGCTGCCCTGCAGCTGGAAATCGCCAAGCAATATCCGGACATCCATCTCGGCCCCGGCTATCTCTACAACAGAGACGGGGATTCATTGGTATTGCCCATTTCCTTCGTTGCATTGCCGCTTTTCAATCGGAATGAAGGTCCCATTGCCGAAGCCGGGGCAAAGCGGGACGAAGCCGCGGCACAAGTTAAAGCTGTGCAGGCGCGCGCAATCAACGAGGCGGAACAGGCGGTCAGAAATTATTACGCGGCCGAAGACAACCTTACTTCTTACGATGCCTTGTTATCTGCCCAGCAGGTCCAGCTAACAGCGCTGCAAAGTGCCTTTGCTTTGGGTGAAGCCGATAGGCTGCAACTAACGCAGGCGCAGCGCGCATTTTACGCATATCGGCTAGCCGGGGAAGATCCGGTGATCAAGGTTCAACAATCAATCGGCCAGCTGGAAGATGCATTGCAGCGACCATTGTTGATTTCCGCCGACAAATGAAAGCCCGATTCGGAATTAGGCCGGTTATTGTTTTCGTTTCACTGATTGTCGCCGTTGCAATACTGGTCCTTGCGATGCTGCAGATTTGGCGCGGCAACGCGCTTAGCAAGGCCGTTGGGGACGGCAGCGTAAACTCTGATGTGCAACCTGGCGGTGCCGCGTCAAAAAACATATCGAGTGATAACCTCGCTCCCGGCGCATCAGCCGATAAGACTGCGGCGACAGGTGGTTTTGCATCGGTAAAGCTGAGCGCAGCAATGCAAGCCCAAAGCGGCATTAAGGCGGAACAGCTTGAAACAGCAAATTATCAGCCTGAAGCTGTGGCTTACGGCACCGTACTCGATTTGCAATCGCTAACCGGACTGCGTACCCGCTTCAACGCTGCCTTGGCCGAAGCCGAAATCGCGCGATCCGCGGTAAATGCATCGAAGCAGGAATATGAGCGTAGCAAGGCGCTTTACCAGGATAATCAAAATACATCCTTGAAAGCGCTGCAAATGGCAGAGCAGGCTTACTTAACCGATGAAGCCAGGCTGGCAGCAGCATCCTTGGCGGTTCAGGACATCAAAGGCTCTGCCCGCCAGCAATTCGGCGAACTGCTGGCGAGTTGGGCACTGGCACGACAATCGCCTGAATTTCAGAAATTTCTCGAGCGAGAGGAAGTCATCGTGCGAATCACGCTTCCGCCCGGTCTTAAAATTCCTGCACCGTCCAAGATCCGGCTTGTGGCAAATAATAATCCGCCCGTGATTGGGTACCTGGTTTCAGCGTCCCCGCAGAGCGATCCGGCAATACTCGGCACCGCATATTTCTATCGCACGGCGACGGTGCTTGCAGCGGGCACGCACGTGGCGGCGCATTTTGCGACATCACACCTGCTGCAGAAGGGGGTGTCTATTCCTGGCGCTGCCGTCGTCTGGTATGCCGGCCAGGCGTGGGCGTACGTGCAGCTGGATCAGGACCGCTTCGAGCGACGCCCAGTACCCGAGGACTATCTGCAAAATGGCGGATATTTTGTGACCCAGGGTTTTAAACCTGGGGATCGGGTAGTCGTAACGGGCACCCAGCTCGTGCTCTCCGAAGAACTCCGCTCGCAAATACAAACCGGTGAAAGCGAAGAGAACAATTAATCCCGCACAGCAATTCGGGTTCATTTTCAGTCAAGAATAACAGGAAGCAGCCATACTTTCCTCTATCGTCCGTTTTTCAGTTCGCTTTCGCGGCGTGGTCATTGCTTTGGCCTGCTTGATGCTCGGCTTCGGCATTTACACATTTTTCAAATCCAGACTGGACGTGTTTCCTGAATTCGCGCCCCCCTTGGTGGTTATACAGACCGAAGCACCGGGACTCTCCTCAGAACAAGTGGAAGTACTGGTAACCCAGCAGATCGAAAACGCGCTGCGCGGGACCATCGGCCTCGACACCATGCGTTCACAGTCGATTCAGGGGCTTTCTGTAATCAGCATGACGTTTAACAGCGGTACCAACATCTACCGCGCACGGCAGTTGGTCACAGAAAGGCTTAATGTGCTCGCAGGACAACTGCCCCGCGGGGTACAGTCACCCGCAATGACACCGCTTTCTTCTTCCGCCAACCAGTTGCTGGCAATCGGATTGACTTCCGATTCCCGTACTCCGATGGAACTTCGCACGATTGCTGATTGGACCGTAAAACCGGTGCTCCTGAGTGTGCCAGGTGTGGGCAGCGTTAGCGTATTCGGGGGAGAGGTAAAACAGCTTCAAGTGCAGATCGATCGGCGAAAACTCATGCTTTACAACCTGTCGATGCAGGATATTTTGACCACGGCGCGGCGCTCGACTGGAGTGCGCGGCGGGGGATTTCTTGAGAACGAAAACCAGCGCATCATCATCAACACGCAAAACGAGGACCTGACTCCCGCGCAATTGGCGCAGGTCGTCGTCCAGCAAAAAAACGGCGCCAGCATTCGGCTGGGCGATATCGGTGAAGTTGCTTACGGTGCGGCACCTGCCATCGGTGGCGCATTGGTCGAGGGACAGCCCGGCGTGATCATGATGATCAATAGCCAGTTTGGTGCTGACACGCTTACGGTATCGCAGGCCGTTGAAAAATCCCTGAAGAGCTTAAATCCGTTTTTTGCCGCCAACCGCGTGGTACTTCACCCCGACTTGTTCAGGCCTGCTAATTTTATTCTGGCGGCTATTAAAGGACTGAGCAGAGCTCTCTTGCTCGGCGCAACGCTGGTAGTGATTGTGCTGTTTTTATTCCTGTTCAATGTCCGCACCGCGTTCATTTCTGCAACGGCTATTCCGCTGTCGCTGCTTGGCGCCGTTATTGCTCTGCATTACCTGGATGTGAGCCTAAACACGATGACGCTCGGGGGCTTGGCGATTGCCCTTGGCGAAATCGTGGACGACGCCATTGTCGATGTGGAGAACATCTTCCGGCGGCTGCGGATAAACCGCACGCTGCCACATCCCCTGCCTGCTACTCAAGTCATCGTCAACGCTTCGGTTGAAGTGCGCAGCGCTGTGGTCTATGCCACCTTCATTGTGGCTCTCGTATTCACGCCGGTGCTGGCGCTTTCAGGGGTTGCCGGCAAGCTGTTCGCCCCGCTTGCGCTCGCTTATATCCTGGCGATTTTGACGTCGCTTGCTGTCGCATTGACGGTAACCCCGGCACTTGCTTACGCGATGCTGCAGCGCATGCGGTTTGCAACCGAGGACCCCTGGTTGATCCGCAAATTGAAAGCGGGATATGTAATCGCTATCAGTCAGGTTGAACGCCATACCAATGGCGTAATGGCGGGCGTTGCGTTGCTTTGCGTCGGCGCGCTGGCGGTGCTGCCGCTTTTCTCCGTACGGTTCCTGCCGGAGTTAAGGGAAGGGCATTACATCGTTCACATGACGGGGATACCGGGAACGTCTCTCGACGAGGCGCTGCGGCTGGGCGGAGAAGTCACTGCGGCGCTACAGAAACTTCCGGGCGTACGCTCGGTTTCGCAGCGCGCAGGCAGGGCTGAAAAATGGGTCGACACCACAGGAGTGCATGTCAGTGAATTTGACGTCGACCTCAAGCCGTCAAGCGGCGAGGAGCAAAGGCGATTGCTGAATCAGATACGGCAGACGCTCAGTCGAATCCCGGGAGTGGTTTTTACGGTACGGACATATCTCACCGAACGCATTGAAGAAACGATTTCCGGATACACGGCCCAGGTTATCGTGAATATTTTCGGCAATGATCTTGATGTGCTGGACCTGAAGGCCGCGCAAATCACAAAAATCCTGAGCAACATTCGCGGCGCCTCGGGCGTGCAAATGCAGTCCCCACAAGGCACTCCGCAGTTGGTGATACGCTTGCGGCCGGAACAGATGGCGCGCTGGGGCTTTACCCGCCTCGACGTGCTTGACTCCATCCAGGCCGCTTATGAAGGCGCAGTTGTTGGGGAAGTCTACGAGGGTAGCCGCATCGTCGATGTTTCCGTTTTATTGAACGCGGCATCGCGTCTTAATCCCACCGAGGTCGGTGCTCTGCCTCTGCGGACGCCTCAAGGCCTAATCATCCCACTGCATGAAGTCGCAGATATCTTCATGGCCTCGGGTCGCTATATTATTTTGCACAGCGGGGCCCAGCGGCTGCAGACGGTCACTGCCAACGTAATAGGCCGGGACGTACCGGGCTTTGTCGATGAAGCGCGCAAGCGCATAGATCGAGAAGTATCATTTCCCAGAAACTTTTACGCGGTTTTTACCGGTGAGGCGGAAGCGCAGACGCAATCGCAATGGGATCTGTTCGTCTACTCGATTATGGCGGGCGTGATCGTCATCGCCCTGCTTTTTTTGGCTTTGCGAAGCAGCAGGGCGCTGCTGCTGGTGATGGTCAATCTTCCTTTCGCCCTGGTCGGCGGTGTATTGATTGTTTGGGTCACTGGGGGGGAGCTCACCTTGGGCTCTCTGGTCGGTTTTGTCACCCTTTTCGGCATTACCCTGCGTAACTCCATCATGTTGATTTCCCATTACCAGCATTTGGTGAGCGCAGAAGAAATGACGTGGGGAATGGACGCCGCCATCCGCGGCGCGACCGAGCGCCTGGTGCCGATTTTTATGACCGCCCTGGTAACCGCGCTCGGGCTGCTGCCCCTTGCAATTCAGAGTGGAGAACCTGGAAACGAAATTGAGGGGCCCATGGCGACCGTCATCCTCGGCGGACTTATCACGTCCACGCTGTTAAACCTGTTTGTCTTGCCTGCTCTCGCATTGCGCTACGGCCGGTTCGCTCAGACCGGTTGACGCGCTTTAATCCCTGTTCGCACGGGATGTGGAAAGCCTTGGGTGAAGCAACGTTTTTCTTTTTATCGCCTCGCTGTTTAATCGAGATCGTTTTTCTTCTTAATGGACTCCAGCGAGTAGCGAATCCCGACAAATCCGGCAATCGGCGCGCCCGACCCCACAAATAGCTCCGGTCTTCCAAATGCGTTGTTGGGATCAAAGTTGTTCGGACCGGTGAAGAAATTGCTGCCGAGTATGCCCATATTGGCGTATTTCTTGTCGAACAAATTGTTAACGTTCGCGAAAAACTGCAATCGCGGCAAAATTTCATAGGTGGCATTCAAATTGACCACTGCGTAACCGCCAACCGTGCCTTGGGGATCGAGATTGTTCTCGTCGCCGCGGGCGATCTGGCTGCTGTACGCCTGCATGCTTGCACCGACGACGAATTTGTCGGTGAACGAATAGTCCACTCGCGCCTTGAAATTATGGCGGGGAATCCCGGGAATGCGATTGCCAGAGGTTACCAGAATCTGTCCATTGGCGTCTGCAGTGGTGTTATTGGGGCTGCTCTCGAGAAACGGGGTTTGGAAGGTAGCATTGATATAGCTGTAGTTGGCAGCAAAGGACAAACGACCCCGCTTAGTGCTAAATCCCATTTCAAGGCCTTGGCGCAGCGTGTCGCCGACATTTTGGAAGAATCCCGTGCTGATAGTGCTGCTGATAAACTCGATGTCATTCGAAAGTTTGGTGGAAAATAAACCCATTCTCCAGGCGGTATCCCCGCCAATTTGCCCGCGCGCGCCGACTTCCCAGGTTCTGGAAACGACCGCCTTGAGCGGCGGGTCGGATATAAAAGCGTTAGGCAGGCTGCACGGAGCGCTTGGGTTGGAACAGGTGAGTTCAACCGGTGTCGGCGCCCGCATTCCCTCGCTGTAGCTGGCGTAGGCGGTCAACGCTTTATTGGGGTTATAGTTCACGCCCGCCGCCGGGTTGAAGCGCGTATACGTGTTGTCGCCAGCCAGCGATGGGTTAAGCCCGGTCAAATCCCCGAGTTTGACCTTGGCGTAATTGTAGCGGCCTGAGGCGGTGAAATTGATTTGATTGGTCATCGAGAAGTTATTGTTAAAGTAAGCGCCGTAATAGTAGTTGTTGCCCTGGACATTGTTGATCAAGCTAAAAGGTGTCAGCAATATCGCGTTGGTGTTCCCATCAGGAGTAATGCCCGCCTCCTGCTCTGATTGCGTGAGAGTGGTGCTCCCCAGATCCATGCTGCCGCCCGCAGTGAATTGATTGTTATGATTGAAGAGATTTCCCAGATAGCTGTATTGCAACGTACCCCCGTACGAATTTGTATCGATGCTTGTCTGCTCATTCAATCCCGGGGCGTTGCCTGGCGCGACCGGAAGGGTGGGATCGAAATCGTCATTGGTATTGCTTTCGAAGTTGTTCTGGTCAAGCTGACGGTAATAGGCGTTGGCTGTTACTAAATTATTATCGGTGAAGAAATGACTGGCCTTGAGGTTAAAAAAGTTGAGCTTGTTCTTGGTGATGTCAGGAAAAGTGTAGACCGAATCCGAATTCACGTTATAGAAGGATGTGGGAATGGTTTGTGCCCCTTGCAGGTTGTTCGATGCGCCGGTGTAAATCAGATCGATGTCGGTGGTGCTGTCCTGGTAGCCAACTTTGCCGAACCACTGCTGCACCGTGCTTGAGCTCGCATCATGATCGTGAAAGCCATCCGAGCTGAAATAGTTGCCTGTCAAAAAGTAATCCATGCGCTCCCCGTGCCCGCCCGCTTGCACGTTAACGGTGTTGGTGCCGAAGGAACCGCCGTAGCTTTCGATCGAGTACCCCGGATATTCAAAACCGGATTTGGTCTGTATTGCCAGAGCGCCGCCGAGCGTGTTGAGGCCGAACAGCGGATTGGAACCAGGCAGGAGATTGATGCTGGAGATCGCCGATTGCGGAATCAAGTCCCAGTTCACTGTGTCACCGAACGACTCGTTGACCCGTACACCGTCCTGAAATACGGAAAGTCCCTGTGGCGTCCCGAGCAACGGCGAGGCGGTGAACCCACGGAAATCCACATCGGGCTGAAACGGATTGCCTTGCGACGCATTGATGTTGACGCTGGTGAGATTCTGCTCGAGGAATTGTGTCATGTCCTGCGTATGCTGTTGCTGCATTTGCGCGCCGGTGGCCGCCTGAACGTTGGACGGAACCTGGCTTATTGGCGTCCCGATGCTGGGTAAAGGCGTCGTTCCGATCACTTCGACCGACGGTGCTTCAAGTTCAGTGGCCGGGTTTTCCGGTTGTTCCGCCAGGGCAGGTGCCGCCAGGAAGCCGGCGATGACGAAGGCTTTCCTTACCAGTTGATTGGTTTGCATCCTTCCTCCCGATGTTACTCATTACGACGGGCACAACCGTCGTTTTTTTATGAACTGAGCCATTATCTGCCTCACCATTCGGGAATAATTCCTGATATTCAGGCGCAATGTTCTCAAATCAGGACTGCTTAGAGACTGGGGAGAGGACGTGGAGAAACGCTAGTTGACACCTGTTGGCTGGACAACAGCTATTAGAATTGGAATACTCGGCTACTTGAACGATTGGTACTGGGGTTTTAAACAAGAGAGCACGGTGAATTTCCCGCATCTATTGCGTTTCCTCTGGATACGGCCTGCGTGGTGGCGGGATTCACTCATCGTTGTCGTCCTTACCCTGGTAACCTATGGTATATCGATCAAATATGAATTAAGCGAGAAGCTGGTACCCCTTACTCGTTCCTTCGAAAAATACCAGCTCGATGAACTTCCCCTAGTGCTGATTGTAATGCTGTTGTCGATGGTATGGTTTTCATGGCGCAGGCGGAAAGAGGCGGGCATGGAGCTTTCCAGGAGAAGGGCGGTTGAAACCGAACTGGAGAAAAGCGAGCGCCAATACCGCCTGCTGTTCGTGGAGAATTTTTCAGGTAATCTCATGGCTTCGCCGGAGGGCATATTTCGGTTTTGCAATCCGGCTGTGGCACGAATTCTCGGTTTTGCCTCGCCCGAGCAGGCGGTGGGCAAATCGCTGGAGCAATTTTATGCCCAGCCCGGGCTATGGAAGACGCATTTGCGTTGGCTGCATGACGGGAAAAGGCTGGAACTGGACCAATTGCAACTGGTTAACGCGGTCGGCAATCCAATCACGGTGATGGCCAAGATGATGGCAAACTTCTCGACCGACACGGTGACTGAATTACATGTTTATTTAACTGACATTACCGAGCTTAAAATGATGGAACAGGATTTATCCGACACACTTGCACAGAACCGGCAGCTGTCTCATCAGCAAATCCTGTTGCAGGAAGAGGAGCGAAGGAACATGGCACGCGAGCTGCACGATGAACTCGGACAATACCTGAACGCCATCAAGCTCAATGCAGTGTTCATCCGCGACCGAACAAAAGATATGACCGCCGAGGTCCACTCAAGCGCAGAATCCATTGTGGAAATTTCAACGCGGGTTTATGACGTTGTGCGCAGCATGATGCGCAAGCTTCGCCCCGTGGCGCTTGACGAACTCGGCTTAAGCTCGGCATTGGAGCACATGGTTCAAAGTTGGCGCGAACGCTTGCCGGCGATCATCTTTACGCTGAAAATCGAAGCAAGCGTGGATGGCTTCAGCGAAGCGCTGAATATTGCGATATACCGCCTGGTACAGGAAGCTTTAACCAATGTTGCCAAACATGCTCTGGCCTCGAGTGTCAGTATCTTGCTTGACAAGCGTGAGCCCGATGGATTGCGTACGAGTTGGGTATATCTCTCCGTTAGCGATGACGGCATTGGCGTGAATCTGCGTGAACATAAACCGGGTTTGGGCATCGTAGGCATGCGCGAGCGGGTCGAGGCCTTGGGTGGTAGGTTTGAAATTGAAAGCGCGCCCGGGTGCGGACTCTGCCTACGCGCCTCAATCCCCATTACAATTGGTAACTGACTATTATGCTAACGTCAAATCAGATACGGGTGTTGCTTGTGGACGACCATTGCGTGGTCCGGGAAGGCTACAAGCGGTTGCTCGAGAGGGAAGCGTCGATAAGCGTTATCGGCGAAGCGGGCGGCGGCCCGGATGCGTACCGATTGTTTAATGAACATCGGCCCGATGTGGTTGTTATGGACATATCGCTCCCCGGAATGAGCGGAATTGAAGTCATGCGACGCATGCTGATGCGGGCGCCCGACGCGAAAGTGCTCATTTTCAGCATGCATGAAGATGCGGTGTTCGCGTCGCAGGCATTGCAGGCCGGCGCTCGCGGCTACATTACCAAGTCAAGCGCGCCGGAGATTCTCGTGAAAGCAGTACAAGCCGTGGCACTTGACCAGTTGTATGTAGATTCCGGTATCAGCCAAAAACTTGCCGCGCAGCGCCGTGGCTGTGAAAATGCGTTGAAGCTGCTTTCTGCGCGGGAGTTTGAGATATTCCGTCTGCTTGCTATTGGACAGACCATCGCGCAGATTTCGGAAACCCTGAACTTGAGCTGGAAAACAGTGGCCAACTACCAGTCTATTGTGAAGCAAAAACTCGGTGTGCAAAGCGCAGTACAATTGGCATGGCTGGCTATATCACAAGGGCTCATTGGAAATAGGAATTGAAGATGTTGTTTCGTTCAGCGGTCAAATGATTCAATCTTTGTCGGCAGAATAGCCAACAGGACACAATATGCCTTTTGCAATCCGCATTCATGAGACGGGCGGGCCCGAAAAAATGCGCTGGGAAGAAGTCCCGCTCGAAACACCGGGCCCAGGGCAAGTGCTGGTGCGCAACACCGCAATCGGGCTGAATTTTATCGATACTTACCACCGCAGCGGGATGTATCCGATAGCTCCGCCCGCCACGTTGGGCATGGAAGGGGCAGGAATCGTCGACAAGATTGGACCGAAAGTGAACGGATTGAAGACGGGAGATCGCGTTGCCTATGCGCAGCCAATCGGGGCGTATGCGGAATGGGTGCTGCGGCCCGCCGATCGGCTGGTTAAAATTCCGTCCGGTGTTGACGACAAAACGGCAGCAGCAATAATGCTCAAAGGCATGACAGCGCAATATTTGATCAGGCGCACCTACAAAGTGAAGGCGGGCGACGTGATATTGGTGCACGCCGCGGCAGGAGGGGTGGGCCAGATCCTTTGCCAATGGGCGAAGCACTTGGGTGCCACGGTGATCGGCACAGTCGGCACCGAGGAAAAAGCAAAGCTCGCGCACAAAGCCGGGTGCAAACACGTCATCGTTACCGTACGCGAAAAATTTCCAGAGCGAGTCAAGGAAATCACTAAAGGCGCCGGAGTGCCGGTGGTCTACGACGGCATCGGCAAAGACACGTTTATGGATTCGCTCGACTGCCTGGCGCCTCTGGGACTGATGGTGAGCTACGGCAGCGCTTCAGGCGCAGTAGCGCCGTTCAGCCTCGCCCTCCTCGCGCAGAAAGGTTCGTTGTTTCTCACGCGTCCGACCTTGATGACCTACACCGCAAAGCGCGAGGACCTGCTCAAGAGCGCCGCAGAACTTTTTACCGTGGTAAAAAACGGTGCTGTCCGGATCAACATCAATCAAACCTACCCGTTGCGGGAAGCAGCCCAGGCGCACCGCGACCTGGAGTCACGCAAAACCGTCGGCTCAACGTTGCTTTTACCCTAGGTTCCGCATCAAGATACTTTCATTGGCAGAATCACCATCTGCATTCCGCGCAAATGCAGGCGATTTTGCATGGTAAGCGCAGTCTGGTTGTGCAGCAGGCGCGTAAAGAAATTGTCGTGCTGGAAAATCAATTTGCTGGCGAAGAACACGCAATTTGGAAATTGCTGCGCCACTTTTTCGGTGAGGTGCGTGAGTTCGTCGACCGGGTCGCAGCCGAATACCTCGCAGGTGGTCGCCGCAAGTCCATGGCTGTGGCAGAAGCCGGTGTAATATTTGAGCGAGTTGCCGATTTTTTGTTGTAAATCATTCAGCGTCTCTTTCGCGTTATAGCTTTGCGCGTCTACTTCTCCCGCCGCAATGAACACGAAATTTTTGAAGTGATTGGGGAAGAGGCGTTGTACCCACAACAAGGTATGCATGCCGACGCCCAGATTTTTACCCACTAGAAACACAGCGGTGGGTTGCGTCGGGTCGATTTTAGGCGCGGGGGCTTGGTCATTCCAGGTGGGTGTAGACACAAACAGTTCGTCTATTTTGCGCAACTGATCGCGCACTTCGTCGTAGTGTTTTCTAATCAACAAGCAAATCCCTATCACTAGGCCGGTAATCAGCAATGTCACCCAGCCGCCTTCGCGGAATTTTTCGACAACGGTTACTACCAGAATGCCGCTGGTGACCAACAAACCGGAAATCGAAAGCACCAATCTGCGGCGCCAATGTTCCATTGATTGGCGGTTGCGAAACCAGTGCACGCACAATCCGAGGATCGACATCGAAAACGTAAGAAACACATTGATGCTGTACAAAACAACTAGAAGGTTGACGCTGCCATCGGTTCCAATAAGGATAGCCAGGGCCGCGAGGCCCATGAGGGAAATGCCGTTTTGCGTCACCAAGCGGCTCGAAAGCTGACGGAACTGGCGTGGCACCCAGGAATCGGCAGCCATATTGGCCATCACTGCAGGGCCACCGAGAAAACCAGTGTTTGCAGCAACGAACAGTAATCCCGCTTCAAGCGCCAGTACCGCCGCCAGCGCAACATGGTTCGCCAAGTCGCCGCCTGCGCCGAAGCTTAAGATGATCTCGTGGAAGACCACTGCATTCAGCGTTTGGCCTTCCACGGGTCTTACGTCCCACAACAGGTAAAGCAATATGATGCCCCCTGCGGTAAACGCCAGGGAAAATGCCATGTAAATCATCGTGAGCTTACCGGTACGCACTCGCGGTTCGGCCAGGCGGTTGATATTGTTGGATACCGCCTCGATTCCGGTATACGTGCCGCCGCCCAACGAATAGGCGCGCAGAAAAAGCGACGCGACGAACAGCCAGCCCGTTTCGTGAGCCAGACTTGTAGTTTCGTTCAGCGTATCGGGTATCAGACGCGGAAGATTTTCGGCATGAGCTTGAACGCCGTAGGCGATTAGCAGGACATGGGTGACGACAAAGCCCAGAAAAATCGGCAGCAAAACCTGGATCGATTCTTTCATGCCGCGCAAGTTAAGCCCCATCAGCAACAAAATCAGCACGATTTCGTTCACCAGCTTGAATGGCTGAACGCCGGCCGGGAGCAGGCTAAATAATGCGTCCACACCGCTTGCCACTGAAATGGCGATTGTCAGCACGTAGTCAACGATTAATGCGGAACCCGAGACCAGCCCGGCATGCGGTCCGAGCAGCCGGCTTGCGACCTTGTATCCTCCCCCGCCCGAAGGAAACAGTTCAATGACCTGGTTGTATGCTAGCGAAATGACAAAAACGGTAAGCGCCGTTGCCACCGCCATATACAGGCCAAGATGAGTGTGAACTCCAAGCGCAAGGAAAGCCTCTTCCGGTCCGTATGCCGATGAAGACAGACCATCGGCGCCAAGTCCCACCCATGCCAGAAACGCGATCAGTACAATATGCTTGCGGGTTTCCGGCTTAAGCGGATCCAGAGGCGCGCCGATTATAAGCTTGCGGAATTTTTCGACAACCGGCATGCGCTATTGTTGTTGCCCGGATTTGGAATTCTGGGCCAATTGTTTTTCAATCCGGCGCGCGAATACCTGCATTTCCCTCGCGGCCTGTTTGTCGCCTTTCGCTTCTGCGACCGTGATACCCTGTTGGAACGCAGTCAACGCTTGTTGCAGGCGGCCACACTCAGCAAGCGCATTTCCCAGCAACTTCCACGCAGCTGAATAAGTCGGATCATGACGCACCGCTTGCCTCAAGTGCGCGACCGCGGCAGTTGCCTGTTTGAGCTTGAGATATTCGGTACCAAGACTAAAACGTAATAGAGCGTCATCGCGGCCCGCCGCAAGCACTTGTTCCAGATTTGCAACAAGCGAGTTCGCCATTCCGCGTAAAATCCTAATTCCCAATTGCGGCTATGATAGCTCAATTCACGCAGCGCGTGACCATACGCTGCTGCGATATGCTTTGTTAATAACCCGCAAATCCTGATAACATCGGCCACACAAGGAAAATGCTCATGGTCAAAAAAATCATCCATAGCGATGCCGCGCCGAAGGCCATAGGTGTTTACTCGCAAGCCGTACGCGTAGGACAAACAGTTTATTTATCCGGTCAAATCGGGCTCGACCCGCAAAGCATGCAAATGGTGGACGGCATCGATGCCCAGATCGTGCGGGTATTGGAGAATCTCAAAGCGGTGGCGCAAGCCGCGGGGGGAGATTTGAACGAAATAGTCAAGCTCACTGTGTATCTCGTCGACCTCGCGCACTTTACCCGCGTCAACGAAATCATGGCCAAATATTTGCGCGAACCGTATCCGGCGCGGGCGGCTCTTGGCGTAGCTGCGCTGCCTCGCGGCGCGCTGGTGGAAATGGATGCTATCTTGTTCCTTGGGAAGTGAGCCTGTAATGGCGACCGGGATGCAATGTTTGTCTGCCGTTGAGATGTAACACATGCATTCGGCCGCAGATCAAAGTGCTAACAAAAAATCCAGCTCCAAAATAACCGATCGCACCGGGTTCGCAGACCTCAGTCAGCCTACTCTGGAAAAGCTCGCAAAACTCGGCATATCGCGCTGGCTCGACCTCGTGTTGCATTTGCCGGTCAGATACGAAGATGAAACGCGCATTTACCCCATCAAAGACGCGTTATCCGGCCAAATCGTGCAGGTCGAAGGAGTAATCGTTAACACCGAAATCCAGTATCGGCCGCGGCGCACGCTGGTGTGCCACATCGAAGATTCCGGCGGTACTCTTGTAATGCGATTGCTGAATTTTTACGGCAGCCAAGTTAAAGCGCTCTCACCGGGTACACGATTGCGGTTATTGGGCGAAATCCGCCAGGGATTTTTTGGAGCTGAGATGGTACATCCCAAATACCGCATCGTACGAGGCGAAACGCCGCTGCCGGATGCACTGACCCCGGTATATGCGACCACCGCCGGCTTATCGCAGGATTCGCTGCGCAAGCTTATTCAACGCAGCCTGGCCGAAAACGATCTCTCGGAAAGCCTGCCAAAACAGCTGATAAACGACCTCAAATTACCGGGTTTTAAGGAAAGCATTTTGTTTTTGCATCAACCGCCACCACGGGTTAAATTGCAGCAGCTTGCGCAGCGGGATCATCCCGCGTGGCGCAGGATCAAGTTCGACGAACTGCTGGCGCAGCAATTATCGATGCGCCTACATTACCGTGAGCGGCGCAGTCGCGTTGCCCCGGCAATGCCGAAGCGCGGTCTGATTACGCAAGCTCTGCGCGAGAGTTTGCCCTTTGTATTGACCGCCGCCCAATGCAGAGCCATTGAGGAAATCGCCGGCGACCTTGGCCAGCCTTATCCGATGCAGCGGCTGTTGCAGGGTGATGTCGGAAGTGGAAAAACCATCGTGGCAGCTTTTGCCGTGGCGCAGGCCATTGAGAGCGGGTGCCAGGCGGCGATTATGGCGCCTACCGAGATTCTTGCCGAACAGCATTTTCACAAGTTTTCGGGTTGGCTCCGGCCACTCGGTGTAAATGTGGCATGGCTTGCTGGTTCGTCAAGCAAGAAACAAAAGCAGACCGCGCTGAAGGACGTGTCGCAAGGCGACGCGACGCTTGTAATCGGCACACACGCACTGATTCAGGAACAAGTCGAATTCCGCAACTTGGGTCTCGCCATCATAGATGAACAGCACCGGTTTGGTGTGCATCAACGGTTGGCACTACGCATCAAAGGCAGCCGGCCCGGTCTACAGCCGCATCAGCTGATGATGAGTGCGACACCGATCCCGCGAACCCTAAGCATGAGCTACTATGCTGACCTCGACGTATCAGTTGTCGACCAGCTGCCGCCGGGGCGCACGCCGGTTACGACCAAGCTGGTCGCGGATAATCGGCGGGCGGAGGTCATTGCACGGGTGCGCGATGCCTGCATTGCCGGCAAGCAAGCGTATTGGGTGTGCCCGCTAATTGAAGAATCCGAGGCGATGCAGCTCAAGACGGCTCTGGAAACTCATTTTGTTTTGAAGACCACTTTTCCCGAGTTAAAAGTCGGCTTGGTTCACGGCAGATTATCCGGCCAGGAAAAAGCGGCAGTGATGCAGGCGTTCCTCCAAGGAAAAATCCAGTTGCTGGTGGCGACCACTGTGATCGAGGTTGGCGTGGACGTCCCCAATGCTTCGTTGATGGTAATCGAGAATGCAGAGCGAATGGGCCTGTCGCAATTGCATCAGTTGCGGGGACGCATCGGACGCGGCGCGGGGCACAGCGTTTGCATCCTGATGTATCAGAACCCGCTTGGAGAAGCCGCTCGGGCAAGGCTCAAAATAGTTTTCGAGACCGCGGACGGCTTCGAAATCGCCAGACAGGACCTGCGTCTGCGTGGGCCGGGGGAATTTCTCGGGGCGCGGCAAAGCGGCGTGCCCATGCTGCGCTTTGCCGATATCAACATCGATGTTGATTTGCTTGAGGGTGCGCGCGATGCTGCGGCCCGCATGCTCAAGGAATTTCCACAGTTCGTTGAATTGCATTTGCAGCGCTGGCTGGGCGGCAGGCAAGACTATCTGCGGGTATAAGAATTACCGGTGCCCTTGTTATGAAGCGCTCTCAGTATCGGTGGCAGCCAAGCCCAGTCAATGCTCAACGTTCTTATCATCGATGGCTAATCGAGCGCGGTTCACTCACGCGTCGCCTGCAAGCACGCTGCCCGTCATTCAGCGTGCGGGCGGTGCAACAGCGGCTTGACCGGCCGTGCCGCGACGAGTTGGCGGCAATCAGCTCCAAGAGCCAGGAACTGCAGGTGGTGCGGGACGTATATTTATATTGCCGTGAAACTCCGGTGGTGTTTGCGCACAGTGTCCTGAATCGGCATAGTCTGCGGGGAGCGTGGCGCAACATCAGCAGACAGGGCGTAAAACCGCTTGGGGCGGCGCTATTTGCCAATCCGCGCGTTAAGCGCACACCCCTGTACTTCAGGAAGTTCGACTCGCATCATAAGCTTTACTCATGTGCATGCCGTTTGCTGAAAGATCCCCCCAGCCATCTGTGGGGAAGGCGCTCGGTCTTCATCCTGCGCGGGCAACCGATACTTGTAACTGAAGTATTTTTGCCCGGAATCCTGGAACTTATGCGATGACGCTCAAGGAGCGATTGCACCTATACGAAAAATTGATGCGGCTCGATAAGCCGATAGGTGTTTTATTGCTGTTGTGGCCGACGCTATGGGGCCTGTGGATTTCCTCGTATGGTCGGCCGAACTGGGTAATACTCTGGATTTTTGTTTTAGGCACGATCCTGATGCGTTCCGCAGGCTGCGTCATCAATGACTACGTTGATCGTGATATTGACAGGCAGGTGGAGCGAACTCGCGGCCGACCCTTGGCAAGCGGTCAGGTCAGCGCCAAGGAGGCATTATTGCTGGCTACGGTTCTGGCGCTGCTCGCATTTTCGTTGATTCTGACGCTCGATCGTCTGGTAATAATTCTTTCCGTGCCGGCACTGCTGATCGCAGCAACGTATCCGTATACGAAACGGTTTTTTGCCGTTCCGCAAGCTTATCTTGGCATTGCGTTCGGCTTCGGCATACCAATGGCCTATGCCGCTAATGTCGGCGCGGTTCCCCTGGTTGCGTGGGCGCTGGTGCTTGCGAACGTGTTCTGGGCCGTGGCCTATGACACCGAATACGCAATGGTAGATCGCAGCGACGATATCAAAGTCGGGATAAAAACTTCGGCCATCACTTTTGGAAAATACGACGTGCTGGCCGTGATGTTTTGCTACGCTACCATGGTGGGGATACTCGCGGGTGTCGGGCTGCGCTTCAAATTTGGAGTGCTGTATTACCTGGGGCTGCTGGCTGCCGCGGGCGTCATGGGTTATCACTACGTATTAATTAAAGATCGCGAGCGCGATAAATGCTTCAAGGCATTTCTGCACAACAATTGGGTAGGGGCGGCTGTTTTTGCCGGCATCGCTCTCGATCTGCACTATCGCTACTGAAACTGCGCCGCCCTCAAACCATAAATGAAATATCGAGATCTCCGCGATTTTATCGCGCAACTGGAAAAGCTCGGTGAGCTTAAGCGGGTAGGGACGGAAGTCGACCCGTATCTAGAAATGACCGAAATCTGCAACCGGGTGCTAAAAGCACAAGGCCCCGCAATTCTATTCGAGAAGCCTAAGGGTCACACCATTCCGGTTCTCGGCAATTTATTCGGTACGGTCCGAAGAGTTGCTCTCGGCATGGGCGAGCAATCTGTTGCAGCACTGCGTGAAGTAGGGAGGCTCCTCGCGTATCTTAAAGAGCCGGATCCACCCAAAGGGTTAAAAGATGTCTGGGAAAAACTGCCGGCATGGAAGCAGATTATGAATATGGCGCCGAAAGAGCTGAGCTCCGCGCCTAGTCAGGAAATCGTGTGGGAGGGCAAAGACGTGGATTTGTCGCGGCTGCCAGTGCAGACGTGTTGGCCTAAAGATGCCGCGCCGCTCATTACCTGGGGTCTGGTAATTACCCAAGGGCCGCATAAGCAACGGGAGAATCTAGGCATCTACCGGCAGCAGGTCATAGCACCCAATAAAGTCATCATGCGCTGGCTCAGCATGAGGGGCGGCGCGCTGGATTACCGGGATCATTGTAGCGTTAATTCCGGCCGGCCGTTTCCCGTGGCTGTAGCACTGGGCGCTGATCCTGCGACTATTCTCAGCGCCGTTGCGCCGCTGCCGGATACACTTGGGGAGTATCAGTTTGCGGGATTACTGCGCGGAAACAAGAGCGAAATTGTGAAATGCCTGGGCAGTGATTTGCACGCGCCCGCAAGTGCCGAAATCGTGCTGGAAGGTGCAATACATTCGAATGATACAGCGCTGGAGGGGCCCTTTGGCGATCATACGGGCTATTACAATGAACAAGAGCGTTTCCCGGTATTTACGATAGATCGCGTCACGCTGCGACGCGACGCGATTTATCTCAGCACTTATACCGGCAGGCCACCTGATGAGCCGGCGGTTCTGGGTATGGCGCTAAATGAAGTATTCATTCCGCTGCTGCAAAAGCAGTTTCCAGAGATAGTGGATTTTTACCTGCCGCCGGAAGGATGTTCCTACCGCCTCGCGGTGGTGAGCATAAAAAAACAATACCCTGGCCACGCCAAGCGCTTAATGTTCGGCGTGTGGTCATATCTTCGCCAGTTCATGTACACCAAATTCATTATCGTCACTGATGATGATGTGAACATCCGGGACTGGAAAGAGGTAATTTGGGTCATCAGTACGCGGGTTGACCCAGTGCGCGACACCTTGCTGGTCGAGAACACGCCGATTGATTATCTGGATTTTGCCAGTCCGGTTTCCGGCTTGGGTAGCAAAATGGCGATAGATGCAACCAACAAATGGCCAGCTGAAACCGCGCGCCGCTGGGGTACGCCAATCGAAATGGATGACGCGGTCAAGCGACGCGTGGATCAGCTCTGGCGGGAGCTGGGGCTGTGACCCTGCTCGGGATCCTCTAATTACGTCCATCGCGTGCGCGACGGTGCGCAATCCGGGTGCGCGGGGAGGCGTGAGCAGCGTCTTTCGATGTTAGGCTAAATAAGCGACGAACGACTAAGTCTTGCGCCCGAATTGCTCTGTCTCGAAGGATTGAAGCGATTGGGCGGCTATCCGCGGCGTTGCTCGGGCTTGCGTTATATCTCGACCGCGTTACGCCCTTGAGTGTCGCATCCGGCCGCCGCGCGTTCCTGCGCGCCATGCGCAGGACTCAATCAGGAATTCCTAAAATTTCAAACCGAAACCGAGGGAAAACCAGCGCGCGTTGTTTTGGCCGCTGTAAATATCTTCCACACCCGGGTTGTTATAGAGATCCCACCCAAGGCGCATGTCGACATTTGGGTTGTAATTGTATTTCAGACCGATCCCGTACTTGAGGTCTGAGTATCTTTCGCCTAAGTAGGACGGGACAATCAGGTTTTGCGCGAAATCCGAACTGGATCTGGCGACGCCGAATTTGCCAAATAGAGCGAATTTATCTCCAATCGGCAGTGTACCCACGCCTAGAAGATTCCGGTTGGTCGAAGCAAAGGCATATGGCATTGCTGGGCCGCCGTCATAACCGATATTACCGAGCTCGGCGCCCAGATATTTTCCGAAAGTGTAATAACGTCCGCTGGCGCCGGGATATTTGAAACCTACGCCGCCCGTGTATCCAAACAACGCGGCGTAATCGGCTTCTGAGTAGCCTTGAACATCATATCCCTGAGCGCTTGCCGCGAATGGCAAAAATAGGCTGCCCAAAACTAGAGGCATCAAGACGTGAAATTTCATGGCGTTCCGTTCATTGCGGCAACCGCACAGCCGCACGTCACCAGTATAATCCCATGACTTCATATTTTAAAGTGCGGCACGTCACCGTGATTTGAAGCACGCTAACGCCGATAAACCCATTGCAGCAGCTGGTTTTCAAAGGGCTCTGCGTCAGCCGCACTTGGGCTATTGATAAGGCAAACGACGACCATCATCCTGCCTGCATGGTCGAGCACATAACCGGCTATTGCGCGAACACCTTCGAGGCTGCCGGTCTTTATGTGTCCCCGCCCTGCTATATCCTCGTCGTTGAGGCGTTTTTTCATCGTGCCATCGACTGCGACAAGCGGCAACGAAGCAACCAATTCAGGCATCACCGGGCTTCGGTAAGCGCTAATCAATAGTGCTCCAAGATGCTTTGCGCTGATGCGCGCGCTGCGCGACAGACCGGCTCCGTTTTCCAGCACCAGCTCGGGGAACAGCAAGCCTTTGCTGGCGAGCCATTGTTTTATCACGCGCACCGATTGCTCAGGCGCGGCGGGCGATTGCGCGGCTTCGGCACCAATGGTGAGAAATAGTTGACGGGCCATGACATTGTTGCTCCATTTGTTAATGTCGCGAACGGCTTCGCCAAGCGTCTCGGATTCCCCGCTGAAGATGAGACGCGCATTGGCCGGCGTCTCAAATTCGCGAACAGCGCCTTTTAGCGTGCCACCCAGTTCCCGCCATAACTCTTTGAACACGTTGTACACATATTGGGGATGATCGAACAATGCTACATACCAGGTTTGTTCGCCGCAGCCTGCAGGATAGGCTCCGTTCAACAATATGCGTGCCGATTTCGCAGTAGCCTGAATGTTGGCGACCAATTTAGGACTCCATTCTCCACAAGGTTCGTCCACCAAGCGCAGCCCATTGATGATTTCAATATCTGCAGCCAACGGGTCGGCAGTGACGTTGATCGTTTGTTTCTCGGTATCGGGGATGAACAACAGGCGTACGCTGTTGAAGTTAAGCAACAGGGCGTCCGGCGCGACGTTGTAAGGTCGGTTCGGTTCGTTATCGAATTGTCCCGGGTCCGTGTTCGAGGCAGTAAAATACCCGCGGTCGAGGACAAGGTCGCCTTCGATTTCGCGAACACCGCGTTGCCTCAGCTCGCGCAACATCAGCCAGAAATTTTCCAGCGTAAGTTTTGGATTGCCGTAACCCCTGATGATTAAATCGCCGTCAAGCACTCCGTTATCGATTGTGCCCAGGGCATAGAACTCGGTCTTCCACGTATAGGCCGGACCGAGCAATTCCAATCCGGCATAAGTTGTAAGAAGTTTCATGGTCGACGCCGGGTCGAACGCGCGGTCAGCGTCGTAATTCAATACTGGGGTCGTCGCGTTTACTTGCTGCACAAAAATGCCGACTTGCGCTGCACCCAGCCCCGCGCTTGCTAACGATTTGCTTAACGGCGCGGGCAATCGTTCAGCGGCGGCGGGAAAAGTCAGAGACAAAAAAAACAGAACTAAAGCTATAGCGCGCATATTTAAATCTTATCTAGCAAAGCAAAAGTTGTTTCCACTAGGAAACTCATTTCCTCCTCATCAATGATATAGGGTGGCATGAAATAGACGGTATTTCCCAACGGCCGCAACAGCAATCCCGATTCCAGCGCTGCACGATGGAAATTCCGTGAGAAGTTCCAGTCCGAATTGTTTACCTCAAACGCCCAAATCATTCCGGTATTGCGGAAGTCTTGAACTCTCGGATGCTGAGAAATAATTCTAGCCATCTTAGTAAATTGCGCAGACTTTGCATAATTGCTTTGGATGACTTGATCCTGCTCGAAGATATCGAGCGTGGCATTCGCGGCACAGCAGGCGAGTGCATTACCGCTGAAGGAATGAGAATGCAGAAACCCGCGGCCTACTTCATCATCGTAAAATGCCCGGTAAATCGCATCGGTGCACATCACTACTGAAAGCGGCAGGTAACCGCCCGTAATACTTTTCGACAAGCATAGTAAATCTGGTGTGATGCCGGCTTGCTGGCACGCGAATAGCGTACCGGTGCGACCAAAACCAACCGCTATTTCGTCGGCGATTAAGTGCACCGCATACCGATCGCAAAGCTGCCGAGCTTGCTTTAAATATTCAGGATGATACATGGCCATCCCGCCCGCGCACTGCACCAGCGGTTCGAGAATGAAAGCTGCGATGTCTTCGTGATGTTTGTTTAAATAGCTATCCAGTATTTCAGAGCAGCGCAGCGCGTATTGCAGACTGTATTCGCCGGGCTCGGACCGGCGCCAATCGGGCGACGGAACCGTCGCCGTAGAGCGCAATAAAGGAGCATAGGTATTTTTGAATATCGCAACATCGGTCACCGACAGCGCTCCGAGGGTTTCGCCGTGATAGCCATTTGCCACGCTTAAAAATTGAGTCTTGCGAATCTGTCCGCTGTTATGCCAAAAATGAAAACTCATCTTCAACGCGATTTCCACGCTGCAAGCGCCGTCGCTGCCGTAGAAGCAATGTCCAAGACCACGCGGTGCGAGCCTAATTAAACGCTCGGAAAGCTCGATGACCGGCTCGTGAGTGAAGCCGGCAAGCATCACGTGTTCAAGCTTCTCAAGCTGATCGCGCAGCGCGGCATTAACGCGCGGGTTGCAA
Organism: Burkholderiales bacterium; assembly: GCA_035518095.1. Taxonomy (NCBI): domain Bacteria; kingdom Pseudomonadati; phylum Pseudomonadota; class Betaproteobacteria; order Burkholderiales; species Burkholderiales bacterium. The sequence continues at coordinate 79,203 of DATIXX010000071.1, forward strand.
TGGCCGAAGAGATTCACCCACCAAGAGCTTATGGCATCGAGATAACGTTTGCCATCACAATCGTAAATCCACGCGCCCTTTGCGCGCGCGATGGCAACGAGCGGCAGCGTCTCATGTTGCTTCATTTGGGTGCAGGGATTCCAAATCGCCGCCAGACTGCGCGTAGGTAGTTCGCCGGTATCCATCACCGCCCCTTGATTATAAAAGACTTAGGCGCTATTATTAGCACTCTCTAATGACGAGTGCTAGACCAGTATTCAGCACGCGCAGCATTGAGGCTGACGTGTTGATTAAATGATAAGTGGTTTCCTAACTACCGGAGATAAATTTATGAAAATTCGTCCTTTACATGACCGAGTAATTGTCAAGCGCTTGGAAGAAGAACGCAAGACAGCATCGGGCATCGTCATCCCCGACACTGCGGCGGAGAAACCCGATCAGGGTGAAGTCATTGCGGTCGGAAAGGGCCGGATCTTGGAAGACGGCAAAGTTCGCCCGCTTGATGTGAAGGTCGGTGATAAGGTGCTATTTGGCAAATACTCGGGTCAGACTGTGAAAGTCAAAGGCGAGGAACTTCTTGTAATGCGCGAGGAAGACATCATGGGCGTCGTGGAGTGACCAGGCTTAAGCGGACAATTTTGAATTTTTAACGGGAATAAGCAAACTTACTGAGGAGAAGGACATGGCAGCTAAAGATGTGAAATTCAGTGAAACCGCGCGTGCCAAGATGTTCGCAGGCGTCAATATCCTCGCTGATGCGGTAAAAATAACTCTCGGCCCCAAAGGCCGCAACGTGGTGCTTGAGCGCTCCTACGGTGCCCCCACTATCACCAAGGATGGTGTATCGGTGGCGAAGGAAATTGAGCTTAAGGACAAGTTTGAGAACATGGGTGCGCAGATGGTGAAGGAAGTGGCGTCGAAGACCTCGGATGTGGCGGGGGATGGCACCACCACGGCGACGGTGCTGGCG
>DATIXX010000072.1 GCA_035518095.1 Burkholderiales bacterium
AGCCGAATTGGCGAAGCTTCTAGGACTGTCTCTAGATGTTGTTAACAGCGCTCTGACAGATCGAGTTCTTACTCATTTTCAAGCTAATGGTGATGGAAGGCTCACATGCCCCGAGCTAGCTGAGCTGAAATCAAAATATCTCAGTCACCATGCCGAACGCTCCGCAGCTGGAAAACGTGGTGCTGAAGTGCGCTACAGGAAGAGGAATGAACCTTATAGCTTAGCTATAGCTGAGCCATCTCGCGTTGCTATAGCTGCGCCTGAGATGAATAGAGTTGAGCAAAGAAGAAATGAGTCTAGTAGAGAAAATTCAGTAGTTCCCTTATTACCCACAAATGAAGAAGTAGCCGAATACAAGAAAGCTTTTGGCGAAGCATGAACAAAAGCAATTCAAAGATATGTGGTGCTCGGAACCGCCGAGGGCAGCCGTGCCAGTGCAAGCTGCTTCTGCGTGGTAATAGGTGCAAGTATCACGGTGGAATGAGCACTGGGGCCAAAACTCCGGAAGGCAAGCAACGAATAGTTGAAGCTCTAAAGAAATGGAGGGAATGCAAGAAGGACGAATTAAGGAATCCCTTGGCGAGGCCGAGCGGGTCAGGGGAAATTTAACAGGGTGGGGAAGCTTCATTCTGGTCACTCTTCCGCACACGCGGTATGAAATCAAAAGCTGGCGCTACTGGCCGGAACGAGGCCGAAATCAATATCGGCACTCAATGTCCGCTTCCGACCGAAACCGGTCATTCAAGACTAGACTTTCCGGTAGATCTGCCTAGGGGGAATGATGCACCAAGTCCGGCGCCGTCGGTTGGCGAAGGACCGCAAGGCGTCTCGCAGTCTCGCAATGTCAGCGGGAGCGTCAGGTATTAGAACTTCCTGCTTTTTGTGAGTATGCAACTTCCATTCGCGGGAACCTCGCCTCCCATCGTACCCACCGTGGTTCTGAATCGTCCGCTAATTCGATCTATCGAAATTGGTACCGACCTGTCATTCAAGAACGAGATCTCCGTGGGAGAGACCAGGACGTACTTCGCAGGCGACCCGTCCCCGAGCAGGATCTCCTTGCGACTCTCGTCGAAGACGAACGTCAAAGGAGATCCGAGTGCGAAGCCCGGCCCCGACTCGATGACGCAAGACAAGTAGACCGGTTCCGAAAAGGCCGCAGCAGAAAAGCCAGCAAGCGCAACCGCGACTAGTGCTCGTCTCATCGTTGCCTGAACCATCCTACCTCCGCCAAGTGCAGGGCTGCCGGTCGCATTATGCGCTCAGGCGGTGCGACGAGTCCACTCGAAGCGCTCCGACAGCTATCATGCCGCGTCGGTCCTAGGGGGATGCCACGATGCCTTGGGTTCAATTCCAGACGCTTCGAGACTTTATGACGAAGCGGATGCAGATGCAGCACTTTTACTAGCCGTTGATGATCCGGACGCTCCTCACCCATGGCGTAGCGCTGTAGATTCTCTCGCACCTACGGGGTGATCGAATGATGCCCGCGAATGACCGCTATTGGCCGAAAGCAGCCATCCCCGAAACTAGGGTGCGTATCCTGTTCGAAGGGGTCGGGGTCAAATCTTTCTGCTGAATACTGAACGTGGAGCGTGAAATGTTATTCGCTTCAAAAATAAATCGTCTCTGGTTGCAAGTGTTCTTGTATCAATAACAATTCGTGATATTCCCGTATCTGGTACAAGTGAATGGTGCTATTCGAGCTGGCTGAAGTTGTTGATTGATGAGCTGCTGCCCCATAAGATAATTCTGGTAGGCTGCGAAAGCCGCGCTAGTGGCCATAGATTGCTGGGCCGCAGTCTGCGCCTGTGTCTGCGCCATTTGCGCTTGTTCCCGTCGAAGTTCCGCTTCACGCTCTTGTAAAGCTTGGAAAAATTTCGTTGTAATCTCTAAACGCTGACGATTGTATTGACCATAAGTAATTTTTCCCGCGTACAAGTCAGCCAGAAGAGTTAACCCGGCCGCCCACCGCATGTCGAACATGGGGACGGACCAAGGCGCGTACTGTTGGATTTGATTCATGAGCTTTGGCCGCATGGCGCTTGCCACACCCTGCCATTCTTCTATCGCCCGTTTCTCGTTCTCAGAAGGAGTACTTGTGAGGGAGAGCATCTGTAATGTCGCGTCCCTTGGGTCATAGATACTGATTTTGTCTCGAATCGGATCTAGCTTACGGTCGGCGTTTAGCGCATTCCGATATTCTGAATTCAGCGCAGCCATAGAGTGTTGGAACTCTGCTCGTTGCCTTTGTTGTTGCTGCGCGGCGCAACCACCGAAAAGCGTAACAAGAAGAACCATTACGATAGGTAGTTTCATGATCGTGCCAATTCCCCACGTCCCGCTTAAGTATTAAGGATTCTAACGGATTGGAGCTGCGCTATGGTGCTATCGTTTGGGTGGCAGAAATACCCAGCCGAGAACCATTCCCACAATGGCCGGGAGACTCATGAAGAAATACGAGAACAATTCTGGATGGCCTCCACTACTCACAGCCCAAACCCAAATCAAGGCCAATACCGCGAACCATGCGATTGATAGGCGGAACAGAATACGAGAGATCATAACAATCCAACTTCAACATAAACTCGCGGAAGCGGGGTGCGTCTGAGTGCGGCTGAGTCGAGTTAGGCAGCTTTCTTTTTCCTGTACCGTGTCACAAATCCAAGCAAGCCAAGGCCCGCCGCCAGCATCGCATAGACTTCGGGTTCAGGGACAGCATTAACGGAGTCAAATACCAGGTTGTCATATACCTCCGGCCCTCCGCCCTGGTCTAGAGTAATTACTACCCGGTCGAAGAGCAGCGAACCCCCAACCGAGCCGAGATCTAACGAGTACACGGGGCCATTGAACACACTCGCAGAGTGAAAGCCGATAAAGTTGCCCTGGTCAATCGACTGCACGAAGGTATTGCCCAGATACGCCGTGGCACTGACCGATTCCTCCGCATCTAGGGCCATGAGCGAGAAATAATCGATCGGTTGACTAAACGCAAATTGCATGTCGTAAAAAGGTGGATTGATTTGCCCTACGTTGTCGCCCGGGGTGATGGCATTTCCGGACGCACCGAAAATGAATTGTGGCACGCCGTTTGTATCTTGAAGCGCGTAAGTTATTGGACCCGCAATTGGGGCCGAATCAAATAAGGAAATAGATACTCCCGGATACTGATTCGTGATTATCGTTCCGGCTGCGAACTCATCGAAAGTATCGGTAGTCAATGCTGGGGCCGGGCCAGCAAATGCGAGAGTTCCAGCCAACACACTAAGAGCGTATGTGAAAGAACCACGCCAAATAATATTTCGTTCCTGTTTCATCGGACTCTCCTCCCGCTCCGAAAGCTCGCCATTTCCCCCAAGGCTTTAGGTCGGTAAAGTAAGACATACTCCCCTTACGACATATCGCCAATCACGATTACACGGCTTGCTTAGTGCTTAATTTGCTCTTGAGTAGGGGACATTGCAATAGTCCCTCTATATTTATTTGGCCAGTTGTTCACATTGATCAAACATTAAAGTGGAATTAGACATCTAAAGATTATGATAAAAACATGAAAAATGTTTCGTTGTTGAAACACGAGAGCGAGAGAATTAACCGGGTCCAATAGGTAGTTTCATGATTGCGTCTATATTCTCATCGCTTAGGAGATACCCAATTTCGTTAAGGAGGTGTAGGGCTCTTCAGACTAGACAAACTCACCCGCTTGAATCGCGGGTGTGCGTGCGCGTCATGGGGTGCTGTAGGTAAATCCAGTCGTATTAGCACCCAGGGGAAACAGGCGGAAGGTACCACAAAGTCCGTAAAAACGTCCGTACTAAACAGGTATGATAATATAAGCTATTGATTTGTTGGTGGGTGATACTGGGATCGAACCAGTGACCCCTGCCGTGTGAAGGCAGTGCTCTACCGCTGAGCTAACCACCCCATTGTGACAAGAATCTTAGCATGCCGCGCTTGGCTGTTTCAATTTGCGCAAAAAACAGTTTGTACCTCAATTACACTAATCGGCAATAAATTTAATCCTGCGGCTTTAGTGTTGAACTCAAACCGGTGGCGGCCCGGCGGGTTTGGAGAAATCGAAGCAATCAGACATGGGATCGGCAGCCGCAGTGCGATGATTCAGTTCAGGCAATCCGAACGTTGTTTCGCAGAGCTTGAGCAGGCCGACATGCGAATGAAGCTGTTTTGAGACATATCCGCGCTTGGCATACGGACTGAGTACCAGGCAAGGCACGCGCGAACCGTAGCGGAACTGCGTGCCGTCAGTCCATTTTTCAACCTGAGGTGGGTCGACATGGTCGAACCAGCCGCCCCAATCGTCCCAGGTAATGAAGACCGCAGTCTTGGGCCACAGACCGCCTTTGACAATTGCATTTACCTGGTCTACGGTCCACTGCATCCCGTGTGTGACATTGCCCACCAACGGTTTGCCTTTATCCTGTGGGTCGGGCGGATGTTCGCTCGCGTCGTGCGGCGCGTACACCCAGGAGACTGTCGGCAGCTTGCCCGCGAGCGCATCCTGCTTGAACTGTTCTGACGTATGTTTGTTGCGGCCGGCCAGTCCATCAATGTAGTCAAACACGTAACCGCCATAATTTCCCCAGGTAAGCGTGGCGTGTTCCAGATTCTCCGGCAAAGACGGAAGCTTGAACAAAGGCTGTTTGCTGCCGCCCCGATAATTCGGAGGATTGCCGATGATGGGCGAATCCGCAGTGACCAACATCAGGTGGTTAGGAGTGGATGGCCCCGCAACGTCGGTGAAATAGTTATCACACAGGGTGAATTGCCTTGCATAGGCGAAATAGGCGGGAATATCCTGTTCGACAAATTGCGCACGAACGGCATGGGTGTTGCGGGTGAGCCAAGCGCTATGACTGTGGTTCGGATCCTTGGGTGGCGGATTGGGCGAGCGCGGCATTGTCATTCCATCCGCGCCGGGGAAGGTGGCGAAATAATTGTCGAAGCAGTGATTCTCCTTGACGATGATTACCACGTGCTGAATAGGATTGGCTGGCATGTATAGGTCTTAAACAAAGACTGCGCCAATTGCAAGACCCGGCGGTTGCGAACGGCGCTTTGCGATTGCGCCTGGATAGTGATGCAAATTTTAACATACCGATTTCGGCGCATCCATCCCATCATCGGGTTACGTAAGTTTCTACGCCGTCAGTTCCATGCGAACTCGGGCGCGATTCGCGTAAAATGCATTATCGCAACATGACATCCCATGATTAAAACCCGTTTTGCCCCCAGTCCCACCGGATACCTGCACATCGGCGGCGCGCGAACCGCGCTGTTTTCCCTGGCGTACGCGCGCAAGCTTGGCGGCAAGTTTGTGCTGCGAATTGAGGATACCGACCGGGAGCGCTCGACCGATGAATCCATTCAGGCGATTTTTGAAGCGATGAAATGGCTCCAGCTCGATTGGGACGAGGGCCCGTTCTACCAGATGCAACGACTTGCACGCTACCGCGAGGTCGCACAGCAGTTATTGAACCAGGGAAAAGCTTATTACTGCTATGCCGGCAAGGACGAGCTGGACGCGCTGCGTGAAAAACAGCGTGCGAGAGGCGAGAAGCCTCGTTACGACGGGCGCTGGCGCGATTCTAAAACCACACCACCGGCTGGAGTGAAACCGGTGGTGCGTTTCAAGAATCCGCTCGACGGTGAGACCGGGTTTGACGATTTGGTTAAGGGGCGCATAACGGTTCAGAACAGCGAGCTCGACGATCTCGTGCTCCTCAGGGCGGACGGTGTGCCGACGTACAATTTCGGCGTGGTGGTAGACGACCTGGACATGGGAATTACGCATGTAATTCGCGGCGATGACCATGTGAACAATACTCCGCGCCAAGTCAATATTCTAAAAGCAATGGGAGCACCGCTCCCGCAATACGCGCACGTGCCGATGATATCGGGCGCGGACGGCGAGCGGCTTTCCAAGCGCCACGGAGCAGTGAATGTCACGCAGTACCGTGACGACGGTTATTTACCGGAAGCGCTTACCAATTACCTGGCGCGACTCGGTTGGTCGCACGGCGACGCGGAAGTTTTTTCACTGGAACAGTTTATAGACTGGTTCGACCTCGCGCATATCAGCAAATCCCCTGCGCAGTTCAATCCGGAAAAACTGCTGTGGCTGAACCAGCAATACCTCAAGCTATCGGATGACGAGCACCTAGCGCGATTGGCTTCGCCTTTGCTCGAGCGCCGCGGCTGCGCACTGGCGAACGGACCGGGTGTTGCGGGCGTCGTGCACCTGCTTAAGGAGCGAGTGCACACGGTTAACGAGTTGGCTGATGCGGCGGTTTATTTTTACCAACAGGTGGAGCCGCCTGCTGAATTGAAAAAAGAACATTACACTGCCGATATCAGGCCGGCGCTTGATGAACTCATGCGCAGCTTCGCAAAAATTCAGTGGCAAAGAGCGGCCATTCATGACGCGTTGAAAGCGGTCGCGTCGCAGTACGAATTAAAGTTTCCCAAAATCGCAATGCCGCTGCGCCTGATGGTTACCGGCGGCACGCAAACGCCAAGCATCGACGCGACGCTCGAACTCCTCGGCAAAGAAGAAGTGCTGCGGCGAATGCAGTCGCAAATGTCGGCTTATCCTGCGTAAACGAGGGCGTTTCTTTTGCAACGAACTATGCGTTCCAGTATAATTCGCAACCTTCGATGGGGGTATAGCTCAGCTGGGAGAGCGCTTGCATGGCATGCAAGAGGTCAGCGGTTCGATCCCGCTTACCTCCACCAGATTCGAGAGATTTTCACGAGTCCCCATCGTCTAGAGGCCTAGGACATCGCCCTTTCACGGCGGTAACACGAGTTCGAATCTCGTTGGGGACGCCACGTTTGCTGGGTCGGCCGTAAAATACTTCCGACCCGTAGTACAAATCGGAGCAGATTATTGAGTAACGCTCTTCGTCCTGCGCAGAAACCCCGCACGCGCTGCAGACCATCCGACCACCGGCTAAATCACATAGCGCCAGCCTACGATTATTAGTGGCAAACAACTTTTCGAGTGTTTTTCGATTTCGCTAAGTCTCATCTCGACGGCCAGGACGTTGCATACTTTACTTTCACTGCGGCTCCCCGAGCAGTCGGAAAGGTATCAGCCGATTCGCGGGCCGGCGTTGTATGAGATGTTCGGCGTGCCAGTAGCTAATGTTTATTAAACCTCGTCTACACAAATTTCCCAGCCTGGGTCCTCACGGGTTCCATCAAGTGGCCTACGCTGAATGGGGCAGCCTTAATTCGCGTCATGTTGTAGTGTGCGCTCATGGCTTTGCCCGCAATAGCCGCGATTTCGACGCGCTGGCGGTGTCATTAACTGGCTGCCGCGTGGTGGCAATGGATACAGTGGGCCGTGGCAGCAGCGAATGGCTGGAAAACATGGAGGATTACGGTTTTTCGCTTTACCTCTCCGATGCAGCCGCGCTTTTCGCCCGAGTTACAGCGGCGCCCCGGGATGGAAGCGTTAGCACTTTCATGCGACGCATACTGGGAATAACAGGCGCCCATCAGATCGATTGGATAGGCACCTCGATGGGTGGTCTGCTCGGAATGATGCTCGCGGCAAAACCGAATTCCCCGATACGCCGTCTTGTGCTGAACGACATCGGCCCCTTGATTCCGTGGCCGGCGCTTCTGCGGCTCAAAAACGTTTATGCTGCCCTCCATGCAAGGTTTGCCGATATTAACGAGGTGGAGCAGTACCTGAGAAATGCCTGCGCCACTTTTGGTCCGCTCGAGGATCGCCAGTGGCGCCATGTCGCCCGTTACGGATCACGCCGCCTTGAGGATGGGCGTTATGCACTGGCTTACGATCCCGGAATCGTCGGCGCGCTGCGCGACAACAAAAACACTGGAATTGAATTTGGTAACGACTTTATGTTTGGCGTTGATCTGTGGCCAGTTTGGGATGCAGTTAAATGCCCGACATTGGTCCTCCGCGGAGCGGAGTCGGATTTCCTGCTTGCAAGTACGGTCCGCCGGATGCAGGAACGCGGCCCGGGCGCTAAAGTCGTCGAATTTTCGGGAATAGGGCACGCGCCGTGGCTAATGAGTAAGGACCAGATTCGTGTCGTGCGTGATTTCATTAGGGAAGGATAATCCGCTTTCCCTGTGTGCTGCATCCGGGTTGGCCAAGAGCCGTCTCTTTGATCTAGATCAAGTAATCTCCGGTTTCTTGTGTGGGATAATTTAATTGGTAAAAAGTTTGTTGTGCCCCGCTGGCAAGGCTTATCAAATGAAGGAGATTCACATGTTATCCCAGTTCGAACATTTAAACGTTATCGGAAAGACCAATCTAAACGCTGCACAGAAGTTTGCAGCCGTCAGTGCGGAGCTGACAGAACGCCTGATCAAAGCACAGATGGAGGCCGTGAAAGAGATACTCAACAGCAATAACGAGCATCTGCAATCCCTGTGGAGCAAGCCGGCGACTGCCGCTTCGGCCGCGTATTGGCAAGGCCTTTATCAAACGAATGCCGAGAAGGCTCAACAGATTACCCGCAACTACTTCACTCAGGTCTCAAAAATCCAGGAAGAGATGGCTCGCCTGATGGAAGAGCAAACGATTGCAATGAATAAGAAAGTGATTAAGGATTTTGAAGATCTGGCCAAATACGCGATTGAAGATAGCACAAAAGTAGCTAAGGCCACAAAAAGCCCCAGCCAAGCAAAGCGGTCCGCATAGTCTTGCGCCGCAAATAATGGTGTTTTGATTGTTCCCTTGGGCGCAAGCGATCACGCGCTCATCATTTCGGATTTGTAGACAGACTCTTTGCGTCGCATAGACTTCGCGCGTAGAATCTGGCGTCTCGCATGTGCTTAAGGCTGCCTTCGCCCGATTTGTCAACTCCCTCCAACAAGACTCCCTCGAAAATCCGCCTTGCATCGGCTGATGTTTTAGACGAAGCCGGGGCTGTGATTGTTAACGCCCTGGATCCCTTCGGCATCGGAAAATCGTTTGCGAAGATTCGCCGGGCGTGGCTGGAAAATCCGCGCGAATTCACGGAAGCGGCAATCAAGCTTTGCAGTGGGCTGCAGGGTCTGATATTCCACTCGTGGAATCAAACGGTCGGATTGGAGCGTGAGGCATGGGTCCCCGTTGCCAGTGAAGATGCGCGGTTCACGGATCCCGAGTGGCACCAGTATCCTGCCATTTCCATGATGGTCCAGTTGTATCTTCTTTACACCCGCTGGCTCGAGCAGACTGTCTACGACACGCCGGGTGTCTCCAAGAAGGAACGCCGTACCGCGGCCTTTTGGGTGCGGCAATGGTTTAATGCGATCGCCCCCAGCAATTTTCTCTTGAGCAATCCAGTGGCCCTAAAAAAGCTCTTAGAAAGTGGGGGCAAGACCGTAGTGAAAGGCATTGAAAATTGGGGTGATGACTTAAAGGCGGGCGACCTTCAAATGGTGGATAGCACGGCATTTAAGGTTGGAAGGAATCTGGCCACTAGCCCGGGTGCAGTGGTCTTCCGTAATGAACTTCTGGAATTGATCCAGTACGCTCCTGCTCGGGCTCGGGTTCATGCGCTGCCAATCGTGATTATCGCGCCTTGGATCAACAAGTATTACATTCTCGATCTGACACCCGAGAAAAGCTTGGTGCGCTACTTGGTTAATCAGGGCTTCACCGTTTTCGTAACCAGTTGGAAAAATCCAACTGCCGAACTTTCTCACATTACCTTTGACGATTACATGCTCAAGGGCGCGCTCGCAGCGGTTGAGGCCGCCCGTTCAATCACTAAAGCGCCCCGAGTCCATGCGGTCGGTTACTGCATCGGGGGCACGGTGCTCGCGGCGCTTATGGCTTGGCTTAATAAGGAATATGCAGGGCATCGCGACAAAATCCCTGTTGCCCACTGGACGCTGTTAGCGTCTCTCGTGGATTTTTCCAGGCCCGGGGAAATCGAAGCGTTCCTGAGCGAGGAGGCAATTTCGGCGGTGGAGAGCATTATGGCCGAAAAGGGCTACCTAGGTGGTCCGGAACTCGCCAGCGCGTTTCGCATGCTTCGCCCCAACAGGCTGATCTGGCATTATTTCGTACACCGCTACCTGTACGGTGAAAGCCTGGCCGCTTTCGACGTGCTGTTCTGGAATGCGGATCACACACGGATGCCGGAAGCGATGCATCGCTTCTACCTGCGGGAGTTTTATCTCAAGAATAAATTGGCAGAAAAAAATGGCGTCACGCTCGGCGGTCGCCCAATCAACTTTTCTCTAGTAGAACAACCGCTATATGCTGTAGGGGCGCATGAGGACCACATCGCGCCTTGGCGAGGAACCTTTTTCACAGTACGGCTCGTGCGAGGACCGGTGCGTTACGCGCTATCGAATTCGGGTCATATCCTCGGCATCATCAATCCCCCGGTGCAGCCTTCAAAGCGCGAATATTGGGCAGGCAGCGCAGGGCCGCGGGTTGAAGCCAAAGCATGGCGCGAACGGCAGCTGAAGCGGAACGGGTCCTGGTGGCCGGACTGGGTCAAATGGCTTAGCAAGCATTGCGGACCAATGCGCGCACCACCTCATCTAGGAAACTCAAGCTACCCGAAACTTTGTGCGGCGCCTGGCACGTACGTACATGAAACATGAATTGCTAAATGCTGACGGCTATTACTCAACGGGTAAACGCATCGAGATGAGCGGCGACCGGGTACTTACTCTCTCGCTCGCGCCGTCGCGCGTTTAAGCCCCCACTCCAAAGGGAAATCGCTGCGGTTTTCCATTCGAAGCCCGAGGATCTCGCGGAAAAGCGCAATGAACTCAAGTAGGTGCGCAACTGCAAGTGAATCCGTAATATCGAGCTGTACCTGTTACCCCGGGCCAACGAAAGTTAGCTTCCGGTTAGCACCGATAATCTAGATTGTGCTTCAAAGCGTGCAACGCCATCTCGAAGCCAATTTACGTGAGGCGTTCGCCCATCCAGCCAAATCATAGCTACCCGTACGCGGTCGTTACCGGCCAACGAGCGAGCGGATACCGCGTCGAGGTATCACGAAGAAGTCCGTCCGGAGAGTCCAGCGCGCAAGAAGGGCTGTGGCGGTGCAAATGCGCTCGATACCGGGGCGTACCGGTACGGACAAGTGAGATCCGATATTGGCCCGGGGCAGATAAAATTTCGGTTAGACTAGTTCGTGATTTGCCGGACAGTTGAAAGCATGCGACAAAAGGGAGTGTTCGGATGGCGGAATCGGCGGTTCACGCTGCGTTGATGTCGGCCGACAGCATATTGGCGGATGACATTCAACCTGCGGCGGTGACTCCCGACGAAGAAAACCGGTCAGTCCTGCTGACCGGCGTAACGGGCTTCCTGGGAGCACACCTGTTGGCAGCCCTTATGAGAAATAACAGTGTGTTCGCCAACTGCCTGGTACGTGACGGGAGTGAACTCGAGGCTCGGGCGCATCTGCACCGGACTCTTGCTGAATTCCGAATTCTGGACGAAGTGCCCGAGGAGCGAGTTCGATTTATTCTCGGGGACGTCAGCCAACCTTTTCTGGGTCTAAGTGGGGCGGCGTTCGATGAGCTCTGCGGCTCAACGGACGCCATTTATCATTGCGCCGCAAACGTGAGTTGGACGGCATCATACGAAGCTCTGCGCAGGGTCAACGTGCATGCTACTCGGGAATTACTGAGGCTGGCCTGTCGCGTCAAAGGCAAGCCGTTCCACCTGATTTCAAGCGCTACTGTATGTTATACGACGACCGGACCAGCTCGCATATCCGAAACGGAGGACACGTTCCCATTCCTCAGCGGAATACATATGGGATACGCGCGAAGCAAATGCGTTGCGGAACGGTTGAGTCGTCAGGCCAACGAGCGCGGGCTTCCCGTGACCATCTTCAGGCCATCCCTTATTACCGGAAGCAGCCGGTCCGGAATCGCAAATAGTACGGACATTTTATCCCGGATGCTTTGTGGCTGCATTCAGATGGGCAGCGCGCCCGACCTGGATTTGGAAATGGACTATTGTCCGGTCGACCATGTGGCTTCAGCCATCGTCGGCCTGTCACAAATCAAAAGTCGAGCGTTGAAGATTTTCCATTTAGTGAATCCGAAGCCGCGCAGTTGGCGTGAACTGGTGCTTTGGTTGAACCTTTTTGGCTATGACGTGCAATTAATTTCATATGACTCCTGGCTGGAAGAACTGACTGTCGCGATGCGCAACTCATCGCATCCGCTGTGGCCTGTGCGAGCCTTCTTTTTTAGACGCCTTGCGGACCTGGATCAGCTCGCCTTGTTGCAGATCTACGCGAACAATCGAACGAGCAAGCCGCGAGCCGAGGACACGCAGTGCGCGCTTGCCCAAATTCGACTGCCTTGCCCGGCGCTGGATGCGCACCTTATGGAAGACTACGTTTGCTCCCTAGCCCAACGCGGTTATCTTCCTTACCCTCCGCAGCGCAGTATCGTGCCGAAAAACCCGGATGGGTTGGGCGGAGAGTTTTTCGAGCCGATATTGCGCAACGCACTTGGTGATGATGCAATAAGAGTGCAGCACATCGAAGCGCGACATCAATCCTTCGACCACGGTATCATGACGGCGCTGGTGTCTTCGAAGTTCGGCGCGCACATCGGGCTGAGGAGCTACAGCGTTACTGTTGGCGTTCCGAGGCGTCCGTCGCGCACCTTCGAACTCGTCGTCAAGATCAAACCTAAGGCGGAAGAGGTTAGGGCGACGGTTAGCAGGGTCGCGGCATTGTGCAGCAGGCGACTCGGCCGGGCCTACACCGGAACGGCACAAATGCCAGGGTTTGATGGAAACGAGGATCGCGAATGCGCCATTTATAACCAGTGCGACCGACGTTTCGCGCGTCACGCGCCAATTTGCTATGGGACGGTTAGGGCGCTGATACCGCAGCGCTCGATTCTTGTGCTGGAGAGGCTTCTCGATGTCGACCTCATGGATTCGGCCGAGGACACGAGCGTATGGCGCGCGGAGCACATTGAAGCAGCAGTTCACGGCATCGCGCAACTGCACGGAATCTGGTACGGATGCACGGGCACACTTGCGCGGCAACCATGGCTTGGCCCAACCTATTCGTTAGAGCGTATGCAATCTTTGCGCGAGCTTTGGGAAGCGCTGGCACAACACGCGCGTGTGTATTTCGTCGAGTGGATCGGGGATGACGTTTCGTCGATACAGCAGACGCTACTCGACACGATCGAAACCTGGTGGCCGCTAATGGAGTCCCAGCCCCAAACCCTCATACACAACGATTTTAACCCACGCAATATCGCATTCAGGAGATCTTCGTCCGGTCCGCAGATGTGCGCCTATGACTGGGATTTTGCTACCCTCGGCGCCCCTCAGCACGATTTAGCTGAACTGCTTTGTTTCGTGCTGCCCCCCAGCGATGGAGCGCGTGCTGGTGCTCGCCGGTACGTAGATCTGCACCGTATTGAGCTTGAACGAGCAACCGGCTCTTCAATCGATCCTGCCCAGTGGAAGCTCGGGTTTCAGCTCGCCCTATGGGACCTTTTCATAAACCGTCTGCCGATGTACACGGTGATACATAAATTTCGGTGCCAGACCTTCCTGCCACGGGTTCTGCGCACATGGAAGGAGCTCTATGACATATACGGCTTTGGCACGAGTCCCCGCTTGTGAGCGCATGTTGTTCGTCCTGGACTGCGGAAAGGAAAACGCGCAAGGTCCGGCCTCGCCAACGCGAGCGTGGCCGCGTGACAACGACGCGTGTTACGTACTGCGTACCACGTTCAAATGACAGCGCAGCTGATCGTCCAGGTCTTGTGGCTTGTATTGCCGGTCGTATTAGGCGGGGCAGTGCACATCGCTATAATTAAACTCAACTGGTTTCCGGGCCTTGCGCAAATTCCGCTGGATTTCAATGCAACTTTGCGTGGTAAGCGGGTTTTCGGCGCCAATAAGACGCTGCGGGGGGTAATAATTATGACTTTCGCGACGACCGTGTTCACGCTTATTCAAGCGTACGTATCACGCCGGTTTAGCTGGCTTTTGCTCATCGATTACCAGCAGATCAATCCGGTTCAATGGGGCATGCTAATGGGGATCGGCTATCTGTTGGGTGAACTCCCAAACAGTTTTGCTAAACGGCAGCTCGATATTCCACCCGGCGAAACAGCACCGGGTTCGCTCAGATTTGTTTTTTGGGCCTTCGACCAGCTTGATAGCCTCTTGGGTGTACTTGCGATGATATGTCTAATTTGGGTTCCGCCGCTTGGAGTGGTTATGCTGCTGGTGGCGGCAACGCTTTTGATTCATCCGTTAATGGCGACAGCTATGGTGTTCTTAGGATTGAAGAGCCGTATCGGCTAGCCTGTGGGTGAGCAGGTGAGCATCGCCAATATCATTTCAGCCATCAGGATCCTGCTCGTGCCGGTAGTGCTCGTTTTTGCCTGGCGCGGCGCGTCCGAGGCTTTTCTGATTTGTTTAATATTTTCCCTCGTTTCCGACGTCGCGGATGGCACAATTGCTCGCCGGCTCGGGCAGGTCACAGAATTGGGAGCGAAACTCGACAGCTGGGGAGACCTCCTGACTTATGTAGCTTTGTTGCCGTGTGCATGCTGGTTGCGTCCCGAATTTGTACGGGGCGAAATAGTGTATCTGATCATCGTTGCCGCGAGCTATCTCATCCCGATTGCTTTTGGATTCATCAAGTATGGGCAACTTACGAGCTACCATACGCGGCTCGCGACAGTAGCCGCCTACGTACTCGGAGCGAGTATCGTCGTGATATTTGCGGGCGGCCCTACGTTTGCATTCCGCATTGCGACGTTGTTCATCCTGCTCGCCGAAATCGAGGAGGTCGCAATCACGGCTGTGCTGCCTACTTGGCAAGCAAACGTGCCATCGCTCGATCATGTGCTTCGTAGGGCGAGGTGAACCCATCACGAGGCTATGTTTCCAGGCTCCGTGAAAGTTTTCGGATGGGTGCGCCGCGATCTGGCGTTGGCTACGGAGAACGGTCAAGGGTCGCGCCTGCTCGTCCGCAAAAATCGGATCTGATCGGCATGTCATGGAGGCGGCATTCGAAACCGGTGGCCAAGCGACAATATTTAGGGCGATTTTGTACTTGATAGCCGCCTGGCGGTGGCAGATGTCTCAAAAGCGGTGGAGGAGCAGCGATAACCTAAGCATTTGGTTTTTTCCATCGCAAATCGCTTAGACTAGCGCCGAGGGCACGTATCTATCCGACCAGAATTACTTCGGTGCAGACATCCATTTTTCGCACGGTTTGAAAAATGATTCGTGGCGCAGGTGCGGCGATAACGTTAATATTTCGGGACATTCGCCAGCCACGCCTCGGGACGCGAGCTTGCGGCGCTATCAAAACCTATCCATTCGGGATGTACCTAAGAAAAAGCGGCGTCCGCTGCGATCAGCCCGGGCGCCGCTTCAGAGAGCCGGCGATCGGAGGAGGACGCGCCAGCTATCAGCAGATTGCCTTTATCACTTGCGTCTGTCTATGACGCAGTTCACAAATTCGCTCTAAAAATCTGGTGCTTGAGGACTTCCTGGCGCCGTAGCAGCAAACAGGTATGCCGGCCTAACGTGCTGGCCCGTCGACATACAGGTCGCTAAGCTCAGGAACGCCTGTATATTGCTTGGGTTGAGCTGCAAGGTCCATCATTTCGCCAGGAGGAAGTTTATGATTGACGCGTTTCCTATCATTTATCTAGCCCGCCACGGTGAAACCGCTTGGACTGTGAGCGGACGGCATACGGGGCTCACTGATCTACCACTTACCGAACGAGGTGAGCGCAATGCCCGTGCGCTTGCCGGCCGGCTGACGGGGGTCACTTTTGCCAAAGTGTATACCAGCCCCTTGCAACGGGCGACTCGAACCTGCGAGCTGGCCGGTTTCGGAGCAGCAGCCGAAATCGATCGCGATCTAACAGAGTGGAATTACGGAAAGTATGAAGGTCGCCGCACGACCGAAATTTTAGCGGAGCGCCCGGATTGGCAGCTATTCCGAGACGGTTGCCCCGGAGGTGAATTGCCGACTCAAGTGGGCGCGCGGGCTGATCGCGTCATAACCCGAGTGCGTGCGGTGCACGGTAACGTCTTGCTTTTTTCGAGTGCGCATTTCCTGCGCGTGCTTGCCGCGCGTTGGCTTGGCCTCGAGCCGGCGGGCGGCCGGAATTTCCTGCTTGACACGGCCAGCTTGAGCGCGCTGAGTTATGAACACAGCAGGCTTCAGCAGGTAATCGGACTATGGAACGATACTCGACATGTGGGCAGATGAACGGGGCCTCAGCGTGTTCACGTACAACGGTCAACGAGAAATCGCATTAATCCGGGCGGCACATATTTCCGCGCGGCGCAAATTCATTATTTCGCGCGCTTAAGAATTCTTGCTTCATTTTCGCCCAAATCGATCCAACGTGATGACGCCGCTTAGCGCAACCAACGCGGCAGGCGCGCGCGCAGATTCTGCAACTGCGCTTCGAGTTCGTGAATGCGATCGAGGTAGTTAAGGATCAATGCAAGTCCTTGCATATCTAAGCCGAAATCGTTGCGCAGACGGCATGCGGTCCGCACAGTTATCACTCGCTCCGCGCTGAAGGTCCACTGTTCCGCTCGCGGATTAGCCGGCTCAAGCGCTCCGTAGTCCACAAGTTCGCGCAGTTCTTCTTCTGACAGACCCGAGAGCTGGGCAAACTCTGGAAGCGAGAATTCGCCTTGTTCGTTTAACCACAGCATTTCATTAGGTTCGGCTTTCATTTTTCACCCCCTCCTCGAAGTGGCCACGCGGCTCGAACGTCGAGCTGTCTGCAAGCTGCTTGTAGAGGGCCCGCTCGCGCTCGCTCGCTACGGTAGGTACCGCAATTTGCACGATTGCGAATAGATCGCCTTGTCCTGTGCGCGGTTTGGGCAGTCCGCGTCCCAAGAGACGTAAATGTTGTCCAGCGCGAGTTCCCGGTTTGACCTTGAGGCGAATCGGTCCGCCCAGTGTGGGCACCTCAATGCTTGCGCCCAGCACGGCTTCCCACGGTGCCAGGGGCAAATCGATGTACAAGTCGTGACCGTTCACGCGAAACAACGGATGCGGATGCAGCGCAATAGTGAGGTATAGGTCGCCGTCGCGCCCACCGTTAAAGCCCTTGCCGCCTTTTCCCGGAAGCCGCAACCGTTGTCCGTCGGTTGCACCCTTCGGAATGCGTGCCTTGAACGCTCGCGGTACCCGATGCAGGAAGCCGCGTTCATCATACTCGGGTACACTGAGGCTAAGATCCACATCGGTGCCGCGATATGCCTCCTCCAGGGTAATGTGCACCGTGACTTCGTAGTCCTGGCCGGACATCGGGAATTTGCTGCCGCGGCCCGCGCGATGTCGGCCGCCGCCGGCAAGGCCGGCCAGCAGATCGGCGAGGTCGATATCCTCGAATGTGAACTGCATATCGCCAAACTGTTTTGCCCAGTCGGGCGGCGGCTGGAAGTCCTGCCCGGGCTGGTAACGGCCCAGTTGGTCATAGGCGGAACGCTTCTCGGGATCTTTGAGAGTTTCATATGCTTCCCCGACTTCCTTGAATTTTTCTTCGGCATTAGGTTCCTTGGATACGTCGGGGTGATACTTATGCGCGAGCTTACGGTAGGCTTTTTTAATCTCCGCTGCGCTGGCGTCCCTATTAACTCCCAGAATGCTGTAGTAGTCCTTGTATTTCATGTGCTCACCCGGACGAAAGCGGAAAGGTAATTACCAATAATCGAGCGGCCAAATTTTTCAGACCCGGTTTATATGCGAGCCAACTCAGGATAACAAATCCGAAAGCGGCATCATGGCAGCGGATTGGTCGCGGGGCTTCATAACTTTGAGCAAAAGCGACAAATTTGTATCCAGGTCGCGCAGCGTCTTTCCGGGTATGCGAGACAACGCGTCCGGCAGCAGCCCCTGGGCTGGGGTTGGAGCGCGGGCGATGAGCTTATCCGCGCGCCTTGTCAAGTAAAGGCGGACTACCCGACGGTCGGAGCCATTGCGCTCTCGCCTGATTAATTCGCGTTCTTCCAATTTGTCGACCAGATTAGTGGCGCTCGGCTGCTTGATCGCTAGGGATGTCGCCAGATCTGAGATTCGCATTCCCGGCATTTGGCCAAGCTCCCACAAAACCCAAAGTTGAGCACCGCTTAGCCCACAGCGTTCGTCCACCTTCTGGAAATATTTCTTTGTCGATTTTAGAACCTGTCGGAACTTTTTCAATACTTGCGAAGCAAGCTGTTCCTGCTTTTCGCCAACATTTTTTAACTTGCTGCGCTTTCCGTTTCCGGGCGCGGGCCGTTTAGGTTTTCTCTTTCGGCGCATGCCAATTACCTCAACCGATAAATTGTCGTGATTTAGCGACTTGAACTTTCACGCAAACTGATATCTAATGCGTGTAATGCCTATAGGTAAACTATATATTAGCATACCAATATATTTTTTTCCGGGTCCACGAACGACTTTATTATCAACGCAACCCCTAATAAGGAGTCCTTTATGAAAAGAGTTTTATTTGGCGCCATGCTGATATCGTTACTGGTTGGCTGCGCCAGCGAATCGGCGAAGGAAACGTCGAAGGCCCCAGTAGAGGAGCGACCTGCCGCGCAACAACCAAGCCAGCAACCCGCCGAATCCACGGCATCAAAAGTAACGCCGGCGCAACCGATCGCGGCGAATCCGCTCACGAATCCGAACAACATTCTTTCAAAACGCAGTATTTACTATGATTTCGACAAAGCCACCATTAGCGAGGAGTATATGCCGCTGGTCAAAGCGCATGCCGCTTATCTGGTCGAACATCCTAGCGCGCGGGTTACCATCCAGGGGAATTGTGACGAGCGCGGGAGCCGCGAATACAATTTGGCGCTCGGACAACGGCGTGCCGACGGCGTAAAGAAAGCGATGGTCGTCCTGGGTGCCGCCACAAGTCAAATTCAGACGGTGAGCTTCGGCAAGGAAAAACCCAAATGCACGGAGCATAATGAAAGCTGCTGGGCGCAGAACCGTCGTAGCGACATCGTGTACCAGGGAGAATGATAGAAGAAGGGTATTAGGCTGCAGTTAATTTTCCGGCGTACTTCTTAAAATGATTTCTGGTCACGCGTGTGCCCGCAGGCCGGAGCGTATTCTTTATCAGTCCTCCAGCGGAGCGTTGGTATCCGGAATCCAAGTTGGCATCCGGGGTGCATAATCGTGCTCTAATAGCGCGCGCTCGACCGGGTTCCGGCAGAATTATCGTGACTGTTTGCGATCCACACCGCCTAGGTCGATTTAACCGCGGTTTGCCTTGCACTCGCCACACTGTGAGTGATCCATACTGAATTGCCTGTAGCCGTGTCGGTCGTCTGGATATTTAATTATTGCCATTTCGGATTTAATGTACGCAGACATCGGGGCGTTTGCGGAGCAGATCGATCGCGCACATTGGGGTACCGCATACTATTTCGCCGTACTGAGTGTTCCCGCAATCGCCCTGGTTCATATCATGACCTTTGCGAACTTACTGCAGCAATCGAATCCCAAACAGCTTGCGACTAAAATATTCGCCGTTAGATTCTGGGTCGACCAGTTTGACAACCTGCTGGTCAAGCCGGTACAAATGCACAAGGCAAGACAAATCCAATCTTTTTAACGCAATGCCGTCCACTATTGATCCAGTCGCGTGGCTTGACGCCGTCCTCGATACCGAGCCGGGGCGTGTGTTCATTGAGACGCCCGACGGTAAAACCTATACCTATCAGGATTTGGCGGATACTTCGGGCCGTATTGCCAGCGCGCTCACACTGCGCGGTGTGGTTGCCGGAGACCGCGTGGTGGCGCAGGTTGATAAGTCGCCCGAAGCACTTATGCTTTGTGTTGCATGCTGGCGACTCGGCGCGGTGTTTGTGCCACTTAATCCGGCATTCACGATACCAGAGCTCGAGTACTTTTTGGGCGATGCCGAGCCAAGGGTCGTCATTTATCGCCCGCAAGACAAATTAACTTTGGCGCCTATCGCGCAGAAGAAAGGTGTAGCGCATGTCGAAACATTAGGCTGCGCCGGCGAGGGAACACTGACGGATTTGGCTTCAGCGCGCGACAGCACGGACTTTCCTCGATTTGCCGGTAGTCCGGATGAGGCAATTGCACTGCTCTACACTTCGGGTACGACCGGCCGCTCTAAGGGGGCCATGATTACTCGGCGCAATCTCGCGTCCAACGCCGCGGCGTTGGTGAAAGCGTGGCGAATTACAAAAGCCGACGTGCTGCTGCATGCTCTGCCGATTTTCCATGTTCACGGCCTATTTATAGCTTGCAACCCCCTCTTTGCAGCCGGTGGGCGCATGCTATTTTTACCGAAATTCGAAGTTAACGAAATTATGCGCCTAATGACGCGAGCTACCGTCTTGATGGGTGTACCGACGTTTTACACGCGGTTGCTGCAACATTCCGATCTTGACAGGAAAGCTACGGCACATATGCGCTTGTTCATCTCGGGCTCCGCACCACTGTTGGCAGAGACACACAGTCAATTCGAAGCCAAAACGGGCCATTGCATTCTCGAGCGTTACGCCATGACCGAAACACTGGTGAATACCTCCAACCCCTACGACGGAAAACGGATGGCGGGCACAGTGGGCTTCGCAGTCCCGGGAGTTGAGATCCGCGTGGCGGATCCAGAAACCGGTAAGCATCTGTCGAATCCGGATTCCGTCGGGGTGCTTGAGGTACGAGGACCAAATGTTTTCAAAGGTTATTGGCGCAATCCGGAGAAAACTGTAGCGGAGTTCCGCGCCGACGGCTTCTTCGTTACGGGCGACCTGGGCAAAATCGACGCGAACAACTATGTGCATCTGGTGGGTCGCGCTAAGGATATGATCATCACTGGCGGCTTTAACGTCTACCCAAAGGAAGTTGAGGTCGAAATCGACGCGCTGGCGGGTGTGATGGAAAGCGCGGTGATTGGCGTGCCGCATCCTGATTTTGGAGAGGGCGTCACTGCAGTGGTGGCGAAGGCAAAAGGAGCCACGATCGACGAAAAACAGGTGCTCACAGGTTTAGAGCAGCGACTGGCCCGCTATAAACACCCCAAGCGAGTGCTTTTTGTCGATGAACTGCCACGCAACGTCATGGGCAAGGTGCAGAAGAATCTACTGCGCAAAACTTACTCAACATTGTACGAACAAAGTAATATTGTCAAAGAATCCTGAATGGAGAGCAGAGGCAGGGCATACAGCGCAGGAGAAATCCGAGCCGATCTGCTGACCGACGCCAGCTATGGGTCGCTTAACTTAAAGCCGGGAAGCCCGATGCGGGAATTTGTATCAAAAAAAACCGGCCTGCCGGCCGGTCCGCGAATGAAGTCCTAGATGCAATTATTTTTTTGATAGGGCCTTTCTATCGGGAAACCATACGCGACCCTGGCATTATTGACCGATCCACTTGTTTACGCTTATTTCACCGAGATGTTCCGGATCCATCTTGTCCCATACCATCTCGTAGTAGTGCATGAACTCTTCTTTGCTGACTTTGCCGTCTTTATTTGTATCCATCATGTGCATCATCTTCATGGTGCGCATGCCTTTGCCAGGATGGGCATAGCCGCTCGACAGCCACAGTTTCTGAATATCTTCTTGCGCCGACAGCGCGGGCTGAGCAAAGAAAGCCAGCGTCATCGCGGTTAAAAGCGCAATTCCAATTGATTTTAACATTGTTATCTCCTAAAAAATATTACCCGCTATTGCCATGCGACAATACTTCACCGCCTGCCCACGGCGCCATAAACCCGCCACATTATAAACCTGTTTGCCTATACGGCAAATAGATTCGGACCTTAGTCGCGCTGACTCGGTATTCATTACTCATCTGTAGGCTCTAGCTTCGTTTTGAGCCTTCCAGCATGAGTAAGGATCCATGTATAAGAAACCCTCTCCTTTGCAGCTATTCTTTCCCTTGCAGTCATTGCTTGCAGTCTTGCATTCGCTCAGACCTTTGCAGGCGTTTACACCAGTGCACTTTACCTGACCCGTAGCCGCGTAGCGGGTATCATGCTGGGCGCAACCCGCGACAAACAAGGCGGCAGCCGCGGTAGCCAGGGCGATACTTGATAGTTTCCTGACGGGATTCATAAAATCTCCCCAAAGGTCTGATTCTAACACTTAATTGCAAGTCCTTTGCTATTGGCAAGCTTTGTGTCACCAACGGACTGATGGCGTAGGGCGTTCTGGTTGGGCGGTCGAGATTAAATATATGCGGGGATGCCCGCACACGACGATTACACCGCTCAAAGGCTCGTCATATTGGATAAGTTATATATTGCGCTCGCGCCGCTAACAGAGCGGTTGGGCAACAAGATCGCGCTGAATCAAGCGCGCCGCAGGACATAGGCGCGGAAATTACACGGGTTTGTGAAAAAAGTATCCGCCTATGGGTGCCGAGCATTCCAGACTATAATATATTTGAAAAATAGCGAGGCCCACTTGAGCTCGAGTCAACCGACACACGAAGCGCAACAACTCGCAGCGTATTTTGCGAAGACCGCGCTTTTCGTGGGGAATGCGGCGCCTTACAATTAGCATTGCCCGTATGTCTACCAGAGCATTCATTCGCGCAAGTGTAGGAATTGCGGCGATGTTCGTGGGTTTGGCACCGTTCGCGCCAGGCGCAGCAGATAGCAATTCACTAGGCATCAGTATGGAGGACGTCATAATGACTATGACCTTGACATCCGCATCCTTCCCAAATAACGGAGCCATACCGAGACGTTACACTTGCGATGGTGAGGATATTTCCCCACCGCTGATGTGGACCGGATTGCCCGCCGGAACAAAGAGTCTAGCTTTAGTCGTAGATGATCCCGATGCTCCAGACCCCGCTGCACCAAAGCTGACCTGGGTGCATTGGGTCCTTTACAATATTCCCCCCACCACGACAGGATTGCCGGAGGCGGTTTCGAAAAAAAATCTACCTTCGGGTACGTTACAGGGTTTAAATGACTGGAAGCGGACCGGTTACGGGGGGCCCTGTCCTCCAATTGGACGCCATCGGTATTTTCACAAGCTATATGCGCTCGACAGCGTCATCCCTGATTTGGGCACACCGACTAAGGCGGCGCTCGAAAAAGCGATAACAGGGCATATACTGGCGCGGGCAGAGTTAATCGGCACTTATCAGCATTAAAAAGAAAACGCCCAAAATTGTTTCTGGCGGCCAAACGGGTGCAGATCAAGCCGCATTGAACTGGGCAATAAGGCGTGGTGTGCCGCATGGTGGTTGGTGCCCGGCGGGGAGGTTGGCTGAAACTGGCAGAATAGCCAGCCGTTATCAACTTTCGGAAACGCCTACCGCGAATTACATTGAGCGCACGGAATGGAACGCGCGCGACAGCGACGCGACGCTAATTTTTACCATCGCTCCACAATTGACGGGCGGTTCAAAGCTGGCGCAGGCGTTTTGCATTAAGCATGGTAAACCGTGTTTGCACCTCTATCCCGAACTCGATGCGGTGCGCCTTGTTCGTGAGTTTTTGAAGAAATATCCAATTAAGGTGCTGAATGTAGCCGGTTCGCGAGCGTCCAAAGAGCCGGACATTGGACGCTTCGTGACATTCGTGTTAGACAGTGTTTTCGCAATTGACCGCCGTGACATCGGGTGCGATATTGATGTAAATAATTAAGTTTGCATTCTAATATGCTGATAATGGAAGTCATAAATCGGCAAAATCGTTTAGGTCATGATTTAGCCTCTTGAAACTGCATGAATCGGACTTATATCGTTAAAAGTTAGCAGCCTTGCTAACCGGTTGCTACTATTGTCATGTCAACTTTAAATTAAGTGAGGAGTAAGAAGCCATGAAAATTCGTCCTTTACACGACCGCATTATCGTCAAGCGGCTGGAAGAAGAACGGAAAACCGCGTCTGGCATTGTCATTCCTGACACTGCGGCGGAGAAACCCGATCAGGGTGAAGTCATTGCAGTCGGCAAGGGCAAAATACTTGAAGACGGCAAGGTTCGGGGCCTGGACGTCAAGATAGGGGACAAGGTGCTGTTCGGAAAATATTCCGGGCAAACGGTGAAAGTCAAGGGTGAAGAACTGCTCGTGATGAAAGAAGAAGACGTCATGGGCGTTGTGGAAGCTTAATTGGATCGATTGTTAGGAGAGCAAAATGGCAGCTAAAGATGTGAAATTTAGTGAAGCCGCGCGTGCCAAGATATTTGCCGGGGTGAACATATTGGCGGATGCGGTGAAGGTGACATTGGGGCCGAAGGGTCGCAATGTGGTTTTAGAGCGTTCCTTTGGTGCGCCGACCGTGACCAAGGATGGTGTATCGGTGGCGAAGGAAATTGAGCTTAAGGACAAGTTTGAGAACATGGGTGCGCAGATGGTGAAGGAAGTGGCGTCGAAGACCTCGGATGTGGCGGGGGATGGCACCACCACGGCGACGGTGCTGGCG
>DATIXX010000073.1 GCA_035518095.1 Burkholderiales bacterium
GCCGTACGCGATTACTGGGGGCAGTTTGAATGCGCTGACCGGGAGTGCGGCGGGCAATTACAGCGCGAGTTTGAGCACGGCGGGCAACACGCTCTCGATCACGCAAGCGCCGGCATTGACAGGAACGATTGCGAACCAAACAAAAGTTTATGGATCGACTGATCCGCTCGCAGCGACTATTCCGGTGGGCCTGAGCGGCGAGGTTAATGCGAGCGTGACCGACTGGAATGGCAATCTGACCGCAATTAATGACACGACAGCGGGCAAGGTATCGGCAACGCTGGCAAGTATTTCACGCAACCCGGGTGAAAACGTGGGAAGCTACAGCTACACCGCAGGTGTGCTCAATCCGCTTGGCGGTAGCTCGGCTGGCAATTATTTGGGCGCTAATTTCAATCCGGGAGCGAGCGCGCTTGATATTACGGCGGCGGCGCTTACGGTTACAGCGGACAACCAAAGCAAGCTCGTTGGCAATACTTTTAACTTTACTGGAACCGAATTCACTTCAGCAGGACTGCAATTCGGCGAGACGATAGGCAGTGTTACTTTGACCAGTGCGGGCGCCCCGGCGCCGGCGCCTGTTGGCACATATCCCATCGTGCCGAGCGCGGCCACCGGCGGAACTTTTAGCGCCAGCAACTACAACATCAGCTACGTAAATGGCCTGATGACGGTGAATTCCGTTACGCCGCCTCCTCCGCCTCCGCTGCCAACTGTGAATAACCTCGACGGGTTCATCAACCCGATAATTGTAGGCCTACAGTCGCTCGGCATTGGGGTTCCTGCAGTTACGCATGAAGCATTGGATTGTTTGGGCATAGGCCGCCACTTTGGTCCCGCGGTGAGCAACGGCGTGGCTGTCAGTTTGCCGCGAACATGCGCTTCAAATCCTCGGACCAACCAAATCTACGACGTACCGGGACAGACAATACGGCATTTGATAATAGGCGAGAAGTAACAATTCAGATCGCTTTCGGCGAGAAGGGTCTGTCCTCGCTCCCGGATCGCTGACTATTGCAGATGGCGTGCAAACCAGCGCGCTGCAATAGCGGCAACTTTATCCAATGCACCCGGCTCTTCGAAGAGATGTGTTGCGCCTGGAACGACCGACAGCTCTTTTTCGCATTTAAGTTTGCGATAAGTCTCTTCATTGAGTTCTATGACGCCAAAGTCGTGGCCTCCTACTATGAGAAGAGTCGGGGTGATCACACGTGCGAGCTTGTCATTGCCGGTTAGATCCGGGCGTCCGCCGCGCGAGACGACTGCTGCTACTTGCTGTGGGCGATCGGCGGCAACCCGCAATGCGGCTGCGGCACCGGTGCTCGCGCCAAACAAACCAAGCGCCAGACTTTTCGTCGCCGGAAACGTGCTCAGCCATTGCGCTGCATCGGCAAGCCGGTCTGTAAGCAGGCCGATATCGAAACGCGTTTCGTAGGTTTGATCTTCCTCGCGCGTGAGGAGATCGATCAGCAACGTTCCGAGCCCTGCGGCGCGCAGCTCTCGCGCCACAAAATTATTGCGCGGACTTAACCTGCTGCTGCCGCTGCCGTGGGCAAATAGGACGATGCCTTGGGTTTTTTCGGGCAGCTCCAACATGCCCTCAAGGTGCACTGCGCCTGATGGAACCACGACCAGCTCGCTCAAGCCGCCGCGCGGTTCCCTCAGATGTCGCAATTCAGTCATGCTGAACCTCTCGTCTACGGCGCCGCGCCTCAAGTAGCGCAACGACATCTTGGTCCTCGATTTGCGGAAACGACCCGTAGAACTGGCCGACCGCGTAAAAATCCTGTGGTACTTCGAGGCATATCATTTCATCAGCGTAACCGCGGACCGTTTCGAGACTTCGGGACGAGGCGACCGGCACGGCACAGATAAGTTTTGCAGGGGTTTTGGTGCGTACTGCATGCAGCGCTGCGACCATGGTCGCGCCAGTGGCCAACCCGTCATCCACGACTATCGCAATCTTTCCCTCGGGATTGAGCGGCGGCCGACCGGGTGTGTAGAGCGCGCGCCGCTCTTTTACAAGCGCAAGCTGCGTCCGTTTTTCCCGCTCAATGTACTCCGTTGTTGCGCCGACTTCGCGTGCATGCGGCGCGATGAACGTCCACCCCGTCTCATCGACTGCGCCGATCGCCAACTCAGGCGAATAGGGGGAGCGCAGTTTACGCACCAGCAGAACGTCGAGCTCGCCGTCAAGGGCGTCGGCAATCACTCGTCCCATCGGCACTGCTCCGCGTGGTATGGCCAACACGAGTGGATTTTCCCCGCGATAAAATTCGAGCGCTGCGGCAAGACGTTTAGCCGCAGCATTCCTGTTCGCGAAAATCGTATACATATCAAATAGGACTGATCTCACGCATGCTTTATAATATCCACCCAGTGCGCGCGCGATTTGATGCAGATCAAGCAGACCGTGTTTCGGGGGTTACTTTTTTAATTAAAAGAAATCTAGCCAGGTTGCCTGAAGCGCGAAAACTGCGTAATAACCATCCTAGGGAATTCGACGGGGAGTGGAATGCTCTCCGCGTTATTCCGTTTTGGGCTAAGATTAAAACATTGATGCAAATCGAGAAGGAACATATGCCCGCTTGACTGCGGCGCTTGCAAATACTCTATGCAGCCAGCACCAGGCACCACCTTTTCGCTCGGGGTCAATCCTAAAATTCCGCCGCAGCTGGCGCGTCTCGAAGAGCTCGCAAACAATCTCTGGTATAGCTGGGATCGCGCAACGCGGACCTTATTCGCGCGCCTGCACCCGGCGCTGTGGGACGCATTGCGACATAGCCCAAAGGCATTTCTTAAGTACATTGACCAGCAACGGTTGGTTGCTGCTGCGGCCGATCCGGTGTTCATGCATGAATTCGAGCAAGTGTTGTCGGCGTACGACGCTTATCGGAACGAGCCGCCGCGCCTAAACGGCAAGGCATTGCTCCCCGATAAAGATTTGGTCGCCTATTTCTGTGCCGAATTCGGATTCCAGGAAAGCTTGCCGATTTATTCCGGAGGCCTCGGCATATTGGCCGGGGACCATTGCAAGGCGGCGAGCGATATGCAGATCCCGTTCGTCGCGGTGGGTCTTCTCTACCGCCAGGGTTATTTCCAGCAACGCGTGGACGGCGAGGGCAACCAGCATGCGGCCTATACCGATTCGGATTTCGGCGATCTGCCTATTGCGCCGGCGCTGCGTGAAGACGGTAGCGAGATCCATGTTACTGTCGAAGTTGCTGCGCGCGATGTCAGGGCCAAGGTATGGCGGGCGCAGGTCGGGCGCGTCGTTCTTTACCTTCTCGATACAGACCTCGAAGTGAACCGTCCGGAAGATCGCAACATCACGCACCGACTTTATGGCGGAGACCACCATACCCGGCTTGAGCAGGAAATTGTCCTGGGCATAGGGGGTGTGCGCGCGCTTTATGCCATGAATTTGAAGCCGACGGTCTGGCATATCAATGAAGGTCATTCCGCGTTTCTGGTTCTCGAGCGTGTACGAAATTTGATTCGCGAGGGCCTCGACATCGCGAGTGCCCTGGAAGCGGTTGCGGTGAACACATTGTTCACTACGCACACGGTGGTTGCCGCGGGACACGACCATTTTTCCGAGCAGGCAATCCTGCATTATTTTGAGCGCTATTGTCGTGAGCTCGGTTTAAGCAGCGCGCAGCTTCTGGGTTTGGGGTACACGCCGGCCAATGGCGAGTTCAGCATGACTGCGCTTGCGGTGCGCGGATCGCGCTTTCAAAACGGTGTAAGCCGCATTCACGGCGGTGTGTCGGCTCAGGTATTAAAAGATCTCTGGCCGCAAATTCCGCCCGAGGAGAACCCGGTCGCTTACGTGACGAACGGCGTACACGTGGCTACGTTCCTTGCGCCGGAATGGGCAGATCTGTTCGACCGCTTTCTCGGTGACAACTGGAGTCGAAACATCGCTGACCCTGCCTGCCTGGAACGCATCGCCAAGATACCGGAGCAAATTTTCTGGAGCGTTCACCAGCAACTCAAGACGCAGATGCTGCACTTGGTTCGCCATTTGGTAAGAATCCAGCATTTCCGCAACCGCGGCAGCGAGGCACACCTTGACCGGCTGCTCAAGCTCGCTGACCCGGCCAACCCCAACGTGCTCACCATAGGTTTCGGTCGGCGCTTCGCAACCTATAAGCGCGCCGCGCTCCTGTTCGAAAACCTCGAATGGTTGCGCGAGATCGTACGCGATCCGCAACGCCCGGTTTTATTCATTTTCGCCGGGAAGGCGCATCCTGCCGATGAGCCCGGCAAGGAACTGATCCGGCGGTTGATTCAAGTTGCATCCATGCCGGAATTCGAGGGCAGGGTCCTGTTTGTCGAGGGCTACGATTTGCACTTGGCGCGGAGACTCGTGTCCGGCGTCGATGTCTGGCTCAACAATCCAGTTTTCCCAAGGGAGGCCTCCGGCAGCTCCGGCATGAAAGCCGGCATCAACGGCGTAATCAACCTCTCAGTGCTGGACGGCTGGTGGGACGAAGGTTATCAGGGCGACAACGGCTGGGCGATAAAGCCTGCGTCCGAAATGCTCGATGAGCAGCACCGCAACCGAGAGGAAAGCCGCTCGTTGTACGAATTACTGCAGGACCGCGTGATTCCAATGTATTACGACCGCGGCAAGCCGGGATTTTCTTCGGAATGGATTAAACTGGCAAAGCGTTCCATCACTACTCTTCTTCCCCGCTTTAACACTACCCGCATGTTGGAGGAGTATGTCACCAAGTTTTATGTTCCTGCTTCACGAAACGGCGAGCGCTATTTCGACAATCAATTTGAGCCGGCGCGCACGATCGCGGCATGGAAGCAGCGCGTGCGTGACGCTTGGCCGGGTGTATCATTGCGGCGTCTCGACGTCCCGATAAAAAACGTTGTCTTCGGGAACGAGGTGCGCATCGAAGTTGGAGTGCGGCTGAACGGGCTCAAGTCCGAGGATATCACTGTCGAACTTATGCTGTTCAGCTCGGTGCGGGACCTTGACGAGAAGCGTGCTTTTAGATACCACGTTTTCACTCCCGACGGCACAGTCAATCCTTCCGGTGAGCATCAATACGTGCTTAAGCTGGTTCCGGATATTTGCGGCAAGCTCGAATACCGTATCCGCGCCTACCCGCATCACTCCTTGCTGAGCCAACGCTTTGAGCCTGGACTGATGATCTGGGTCTAAGCCCGATCTATGCCTAGGTCTTGGCGCGCCAGCCGAGCGTAAAGTTCAGCGTATTGCCCTGCAGCGGTATGCCAGCCGAAATCCCGTGCCATGCCGTTCTGCTGCAGCTTGCGCCAGCTCTGCCGGTCGCGGTACACAGCGACTGCGCGCTGGACTGCCGCAAGCAGCGCAGGTGCAGTGAGTTCACTGAATAGAAAACCGGTTGCACGTCCATTGACAAGTGCCTCGGGGCAGTAATCGATAATTGTATCGGCGAGTCCGCCGGTGGCGCGCGCGACCGGTGGGGTTCCGTAGCGCTGGCTGTACATTTGGTTCAGACCGCAAGGTTCAAATCGCGAGGGCATGAGAAACATGTCCGCACCGGCCTCGATCAGATGCGCGAGACCCTCGTCGAAGCCGATCGCGACGGCGATATTCCCAGTGTGTCGCTCCGCAATCATACGCAGCCCGTGTTCCAGCTCGTGCTGCCCGGTGCCGAGAGCGACCAGCTGTGTCGGCAACTGGATAAGCTGCGACGCCGCCTCTGCCAGTAAATCGGTCCCTTTCTGTTGCGTGAAACGGTTTACCACGCCGAGCAACGGAATCTCCGCGTCGACTGTGAGTTGCATGCGGCGCTGCAGCTCCAGCTTGTTAAGCAACTTGTTGTCGAGAGTGCCTGCATTGTAGCGACACGCGATTAGCGGATCGGTCTCCGGATTCCAAACAGAAGTGTCAATTCCGTTCAGGATTCCGGTCAGCGAGTGCCTGCGCTGGTGAATCAGTCCCTGCATGCCGAACCCGAGCGGCTCGGACTGGATCTCGCGTGCATAGGTCGGACTGACGGTAGTGATCGCGTCGGCATAAACCAGCCCGGCTTTGAGAAACGACACGCGGCCGTGGAATTCCAGGCCCGCAACGGTAAAACTTGACTGAGGAAGCCCGAGTGCCGACACCAGGTCGGGCTCGAAGTTACCCTGAAATGCGAGATTATGAACAGTCATGACTGCCGCGGCCCGCGGCCGCGGAGTATAGTGCAGATATGCGGCCGCAAGCGCCGCGGGCCAATCGTTGCAATGGATGATGTGGGGACGCCAGTCGAGCAGGTTGTATTCACTGCCCAGAATCGCTGCCACTTTCGAAAGCATGCCAAAGCGCCGGCCATTATCAGGCCAATCCTCGCCAGCCGCGTTCTGGTACGGGCCACCGGCGCGCGCATACAGTGGCGGGCTGTCAAGCGCGATCAATGGGACGCCATTTGGAAGATTTCCTGTCAGCAGGCGCGCTTGGTAGCGGGCGTCAAAAGGCATCAAACGCGCCCGTTCCTGCGCATCGTGCGCAGCCGCCAGAACAGGAGGATAGCCGGGCAGGAGAACGCGCGCGTCCACCCGCAGTTCGCGAAGCGCAGCCGGCAGCGCCGCGCACACGTCACCAAGCCCGCCGGTCTTGGCCATTGGCGCGCACTCCGGTGAAGCGAACAGCACGCGAATTGTCGATGAATCAGCGTTCAAAAAAAAGGCCTCTGGTTGACGTACCGCTAATTTTCGCCGATGCCGGGAAGCGACATGCGGTCGCAGAATACTAAATTATTAGATTTACTTTTGCACCTTGCTATCCCGCTAACGCCCACGGCAAAGGCGCGATCACGCGGGTCAACGTGAAACATCTAGAGCAATGAATAACACTGCAGAAATACGCGCTACTGAAGTCGGATTAAACGCCCATATTGCTGGGAGCGCGCGCCGCGCAATGTTGCACAGTGTCCCGCTAAGTCAAGATGTGTTGCCAAAACAGACTGGGAATGAAAGCAAACGAACTTCGCGGTCGCTTGGGCACCGGGGCCGACGCGCGCGAGGGCACGGCTCGTCGCACGGTCCAACCTTGATACTGGCAGGCGACGTTGGAGGGACCAAGACTCTGCTTGAAATTGGCGAGTTCAAGGACGACCGCTGGGTTACCGTATTTGGCGTTCGCTACCTTGATACCGGGCACCGGGATTTTTTCAGCGTATTGAACACGTTCTTTTCTGAATGGCACGCGCAACAAGGCGCGGCGCGGCAGATTGCGCGGGCCTGTTTTGGCGTCGCAGGTCCGGTCTTTAACAATCGCGCGCAGATGACCAATTTGCCGTGGTTGATCGACGGCAATGCAATTGCGGAACGTTTTGAAATTCCACGTGTCAGGTTAGCGAATGACTTTGCTGCGGCGGCCAAAGGGATCGAGCTGCTCAAGGCCGCGGATCTTGTCACGTTGCAATCCGGTGAATCGCTGGCTGGAGCGCCACGCGTCGTTATTGGACCGGGCACCGGGCTCGGCGTGGCATATCTGGTATGGGCCGCGCAACAGTACCTGGTTGTTGCCGGGGAAGGAGGGCATGCAGGATTCGCGCCGGCGACACCCGAGGCATTCGATTTATTTCGTGATTTTTATTTACGCGAGGGCCGGGTCAGTTCGGAATATGTTGTCTCCGGACCTGGATTGGTGCGCATTTATGAATTTCTCTGCCGCAGCGAGAACAAGCCGCCGGCAGTTGCCGGTGCGTTGACTGCCGGAGACGGCGCTGCAGTGATTACCCATGCCGCACTTGAGCGCGGCGACCCAATGTGTTTGCGTGCGCTCGATCTGTTCATCTTCTGTTTCGGAGCGCTCGCTGGTGATCACGCGTTATCGGTTATGGCGCGCGGAGGCGTTTATCTGGCCGGTGGAATCGCCCCAAAAATCCTTCCGCGCCTCAGCAATGGTGGATTTTGCAGCGCGTTCAACGCCAAAGGAGACTATTCGGCTTTCGTAAAAAAAATCCCAGTGCACGTGGTCATCAACGAGAAATTAGGGCTGCTCGGGGCCGCGCTGCTGGCGCATGATTGAGCATGTTTTATTGCGGGTCCGGCGCTTCTTTAATTTATTGACTTAGATCAAATTATTTTGAATGTGAAAGCCTATAATTTTTTTGACATAGTTCTGATTTATACTATTTTGATAAAGGAGGCTGGCAAACATGAAAACTCATCAAACTGATATCGGCAAGCGGCAACGGCCCAAAAGCATGGCGCAAAGGATTAAAGAACTGACG
The DNA here is from genome assembly GCA_035518095.1 of Burkholderiales bacterium. Taxonomy (NCBI): domain Bacteria; kingdom Pseudomonadati; phylum Pseudomonadota; class Betaproteobacteria; order Burkholderiales; species Burkholderiales bacterium. The sequence continues at coordinate 8,229 of DATIXX010000073.1, forward strand.
AGTTCCGGCGAACAAACGATCGGCAATTCTGAGACAAAGATCTCAGGTTTCGCAAAGATTGATGCTGACGAGCGTTACAAATGGGTTGCGCAGGCGGCGTATTTTCGCGCTGAAAAACGCGGCTTTGCGCCAGGCGGCGAACTGCAGGACTGGCTCGAAGCGGAGGCTGACATTCAGCAACAGCTCGGCCAATAATTTGATCTGCTGCTCATGTCCGGCGTGGCCGCAGACTGAGGTAAGAACCTGGAAGCATCTTACCCGGCCAGAACAAGTATTTCGGGCGTGGGTCAATGTAGACGCGAGCCTGCTGAAAGTCCGGCTACAGAACGCAGTTGGACAACAAGTAAACAGACCTAGGTGAGCCGATCATGGAGCTCATTGCGAATAGCGCACATCTCGAATATTCCCCGCTCAAGGACATGGCTGACCCACAGTTTGTCGGCCAGTTGACCAAAAACGCCATCGCGATCGTGCTGGCGGGCGGGCGCGGCAGCCGGCTGGGGCCGCTTACAGACTGGCGCGCCAAACCTTCGGTGCCGTTTGCCGGCAAGTGTCGGATCATCGATTTCGCTCTTTCCAATTGCGTAAATTCCGGTATTCGCCGCATAGGCATCTGTACGCAATATAAGGCGCAGAGCCTGATCCGGCACGTGCAGTATGGCTGGAGCGTGCTGGACGCCCGCATGGGCGAATTTGTTGAACTGCTTCCCGCCCAGCAGCGTGTAACCAGCAGTTGGTACTTGGGTACCGCCGATGCGGTGTACCAGAACCTTGATATCCTGCGCCGCCACGAGCCGGATTATGTTCTGGTCCTGGCGGGAGACCATGTTTACAAAATGGACTACAGCAAAATGCTCCAGGATCATGTCAGGAAGTCATCAAAAATGACCGTCGCCTGCATTGACGTGCCGATCAGCGAGGCAAAGCATTTTGGAGTCATGCAAGTGGAATCTAACGGACGCATTGTCGGTTTCGAGGAGAAACCGGCGGAGGCGAAACCGATTCCGGGACAGGCCGACCGGGCGCTGGCGAGCATGGGCATCTACGCGTGTGATGCGCAGTTTCTTTATGAGCAATTACTCCGCGATGCTGAAGACCAATCATCCAGCCACGACTTCGGCAAGGACCTCATCCCGCGACTGATTCGAGAAGGCATCCCAGTCCACGTCCACCGCTTCGCGGAGAGCTGCGTCAACATGACCGGAGGCGTTCCGTACTGGCGCGATGTCGGCACCGTCGACGCCTATTGGGAAGCAAACATTGCCTTGACTGCAGTGATTCCCGATCTCAACCTATATGATAAGGACTGGCCGATCTGGACCTACCAGGAACAGCTACCACCGGCCAAGTTCGTGTTTGACGAACCGCACCGCCGCGGCATGGCGATTGACTCGATGGTGTCCGGCGGCTGCATTATAAGCGGCTCCCTCGTAAAGCGCTCGCTCTTGTTCAACAACGTTCACGTTCATGATTATTGCACGATCGAGGACTCGGTGATCTTGCCGGACGTAGATGTTGGTCCCAGAACGATTCTTAAGCACGCGGTCGTCGATAAGTATTGCAAGCTTCCACCCGGCTTCACTGCCGGCATCGACCCGGTCGAGGATCGCAAACGCTTCTACGTTACCGAAAAAGGCATCACTCTCATCGTGCCTGAAATGCTGGGACAGCGGGTTCATCATCGGTGATGGGCTCGCCGTCACCTATTGATAGGCGTCTCGATCTGGTGCTGCTCTGGCACATGCACCAGCCGGATTACCGGAACTACGCGACCGGCGAGTTCAGGTTGCCGTGGGTCTATCTGCACGCCATCAAGGACTACAGCGACATGGCGTTTCACCTCGAGCATCACCCCGGGGTTCAGGTGGTGGTCAACTTCGCGCCGGTGCTGCTCGATCAAATCGAGGATTACACCGATCAGTTTGCGGCAGGTAAACTGCGCGATCCGCTGTTGCGGCTCCTTGCGCATCCCGAGGATAAGCCAATTAGCGAAAACGACCGAACGTTCATCCTGGAACGCTGCTTCCATGCGAATCACGAGCGGATGATAGAGCCTTATCCCGCATACAAAGACCTGCATACGCTGTTTTTAGCGTTGGAAGCGCGCGGACCGGATGCCATGCGCTATCTTTCCGACCAGTACTTTTTCGATTTGCTCATCTGGTACCACCTGTGCTGGACCGGCGAAACCGTGCGACGCAATTCGGAGATCGTTACGCGGCTGATGACCAAGGGCGTGCATTTCAGCCACGCGGAGCGTATGGAGCTGTTCAAACTGATCGGAGATCTGGTCAGCGACATCATCCCGCGTTACGCAAAGCTTGCCGCTTCGGGCCGCATCGAAATTTCAACCTCGCCGCATCATCATCCGCTGGCGCCGCTGCTCATCAATTTCGGCAGCGCGCGCGAAGCCGAACCCCGATTAACGCTGCCGCAATCGCCCGAATACCCCGGTGGCTATGAACGTGTCGAATCACAGCTGCGGACGGCAATCACCGAGCACTCGCGGCGTTTCGGCGAAACGCCTGCCGGGGTGTGGCCCGCCGAAGGCGCAATTTCCGCTGCTTTTATCGGTTTGCTGGGGGCGCATGGATGCAAGTGGACAGCAAGCGGCGCTAAAGTGCTGATGAATAGTCTGCACGGACCGGAAGAAGACCCGCGGCGCACGCTCTATCGTCCGTACCGCCATGTGGCAACAGCGCCCGATCTTGCATTGTTTTTTCGCGATGACCGGCTCTCCGATTTGATAGGTTTCGAATATGGAAAATGGAACGGCCACGATGCTGCGGTGAACTTTATCTCTGAGCTCGAAGCCATTGCTTCGCATGCAGTGCAAGGCGAAACACCTTTGGTGAGCGTGATTCTGGATGGCGAAAATTGCTGGGAATATTACCCTTACAATGGTTATTATTTTCTCGACGAGCTATACCGTTTATTCGAATCGCACCCGTTTGTTCGCACGACGACCTACCGCGCTTACCTTAATAAGATGACCACGGATGCGGCGGCGCTTGAGCGCATCACGGCAGGAAGCTGGGTATATGGCAACTTTACGACTTGGATAGGTTCCAACGAGAAGAACCGGGCATGGGATTTACTGTGTGCAGCAAAGCACAGCTTTGATCTGGTGATCGGGAGCGGACGCCTCGACCAAAAGCAGGTAACCGCGGCCTACCGGCAACTTACGGCGTGCGAAGCATCAGACTGGTTCTGGTGGATGGGCGACTACAACCCGAGCTTTGCGGTGGAGAGCTTCGATCATCTATACCGGGAAAATCTCGGAAGCCTTTACCGGCTGCTCAACCTGTCGCTGCCTGCTCATCTAGCGCACCCGATTAGCCACGGCAAGGGAACGCCCGAAGCGGGCGGTGCCATGCGCCGCGCTGCCGAACCGGTGCACGGTACTTAAAGAACGCCGCCATGATGCCCGGCGAGCGAAACGTCTCGCGAGACTAGATGCCCGTCGCTAATGTGAAACATCGCAGCAAAAGGAAATAGAAGCCTATGACAGCCCAGCCAGATTTTGTGCGCTTTTTTGAAGAAATTGGCATCCGCAATGTGCCTCAAGTCGGGGGCAAGAACGCCTCGCTGGGAGAAATGTATCGCGAACTGATCCCACGCGGGTTGCGGGTCCCAAACGGTTTTGCAACGACGGCCAAGGCATATCGTTACACGCTTGACCGTGCCGATTCGTGGAAGGCACTTCGCGAGGCCTTGTCCGGGCTCAATCCCGCGGACGTCAATGACCTTGCGACGCGTGCCGCGCGCGCCAGAGACATCTTATATCGTGCACCTTTGCCGTCTGACTTTGCAGACGAAATTGTTCGGGCATATGGGCAGCTCGTTAGGCAATATGGTCCCGAATTGAGCGTGGCCGTCCGCAGCTCCGCGACTTCGGAGGACCTTCCTAGTGCGAGTTTTGCCGGTCAGCACGAAAGCTTTCTGAACATTCGCGGGGAACAGCAACTGCTTGATGCGTGCCGACGCTGTTTTGCGAGTCTGTTTACCGATCGTGCCATCCGCTACCGGATTGACCACGGCTTTGACCATTTTAAGGTTTTGATGTCGGTGGGCGTGATGAAAATGGTACGGTCGGATCTTGCCGCAAGCGGCGTCATGTTTACGCTCGATACAGAAAGCGGATTTCGCAACGTCGTGTTCATCAACGCCGCCTACGGCCTGGGGGAAAACGTGGTTCAGGGAACGGTGAACCCGGATGAATTTTATGTTTTTAAGCCGACACTGCGCGCGGGATACCGCACCGTGTTGCGCCGCATGGTCGGCAAGAAGGAATTCAGGATGGTTTACGCCAGCGACAGTGCACATGGCACAACGCAGAACGTTCCTGTCTCGCACGAGGAACGCCGCCGCTTTTGCATCTCGGACAAAGAGGTCGTCGAACTCGCCGAAGCCGCGATTAAGATCGAAGAGCACTACAGTACCCGCGCAGCTGCACCCATGCCAATGGACCTGGAGTGGGCCAAAGACGGGATCGATGGACTGCTCTATATCATTCAAGCGCGTCCCGAGACGGTGGTGTCACGACGGACCGCGGGCGTTCTGGAGGAGTACCGGCTTAACGGCAAGGGAAAGGTGAAATGCACCGGGCGGGCGGTCGGCGAAAGCATCGCCACGGGGACGGCGCGAGTGATTCAATCCATCGAACAGCTACCTGAGTTCCGGGATGGAGAGATCCTGGTCGCTAAGACCACGGCTCCCGACTGGGGGACAGTTATGAAAAAGGCCTGCGCAATTGTTACCAGCCACGGCGGGCGCACATGTCATGCCGCCATTGTGGCGCGCGAGCTTGGCATTCCCGCGATCGTCGGCGCCGAGGGCGCGACCGAGTTGATAAAAACCGGTGACAAGATAACCGTTTCCTGCGCGGAGGGTGATGTCGGCAAGGTTTACGACGGCGCCATTCCGTTTGAAAAATCGCAGATCAATCCCGGTGCCATGCCGCAGCCGAAAACCCACGTAATGGTGAATCTTGGCAACCCCGAGCTGGCATTTCGCACGAGTTTCCTGCCAAACGACGGAGTCGGGCTCGCGCGCATGGAGTTCATCATCATCGAGTACATCAAGGCGCATCCGATGGCGCTTGCTCATCCCGAGCGCGTGACCGACGCAAAAGAGCGGGCTGCGCTCGAGGAGCTTGCAAGTGATTACGCGTCGCCCGCTGATTATTTTATCGAGAGGCTTTCCGAGGGGGTGGCGACGATCGCTGCGGCCTTTTATCCCAAGCCCGTGATTGTGCGGTTGTCGGATTTCAAAAGCAACGAGTACGCGTCACTGCTAGGCGGAAAATGGTTCGAACCGGCCGAGGAAAACCCGATGCTCGGATTTCGCGGTGCGTCGCGTTACGCCCATCCGGCGTACGCAGACGGATTTATCCTTGAGTGCCGGGCAATGCAGCGCGTGCGCTCGGCAATGGGTTTGCGAAACATTCGGCTGATGATTCCGTTTTGCCGGCGCATCGATGAAGCAAAGCGCGTGCTCGCGTTGATGGCGGAGCAGGGCCTTAGACGCGGCGAGGACGGCCTGGAAATTTACGTCATGTGCGAGATTCCGAACAACGTCATCCTCATCGATCAATTTGCCGCCCTTTTCGACGGCTTTTCAATCGGCTCCAATGATCTCACTCAGCTCACACTGGGCGTGGATCGCGACTCCGAGATCGTCTCGTTTGATTTCGACGAGCGCGATGAAGGTGTTCTGGAAATGATCCGCCTGACGGTCGCGGGCTGCAAAAAGAATCACCGGCACTGCGGGATATGCGGACAAGCGCCATCCGACTACCCAGAGGTGACCGAATTTCTGGTAAACCTCGGTATCGATTCGATTAGTGTCAACCCGGACGTTCTAATTAAAACCAGACGCTTGGTCTATGAAACTGAGCAGTCCCAGCACCCGGTTACAAGTGCGGGCTCTGCATCCTGAATTCTAATTTGCGGCTACTCGACCGCCGTTGAAAATGTTGAGGAAGTCCCCCCGCTTGGCATCTCCTGTTGACAGGAGAAAACTCACGCTCCGCTTGGCCCTTCAAAGGGCGAATAGAGCCGGGGGGACTACCTCAAAGCTTTCGTGCCAATCTGATAACAGCATCTTCCAATCGCCGCTCGAATGTCTTGACTAAAATCAAATTTTGTGCGAATTACAGCACTCGATGACTGGAACATGCGAGCCGGCTGATTGATCTAAATCAATTTGCGTTTTTCCATGTGGAATAACATTTTGCAACCAAACTTGGGCTTTCCATGCCGAATTCGGTCAGAACAGGGCAATGAGCGGAGAGCGGTTGTGGCGGATACAAAAAAGATTTCTCCGGTTGTAGAGGACGTCGGTGCGTTGCTTCTTCCAGATGATCCGGCACGCGCTGTAAAGGCTGACGCCATCAAGCTTCCCGCGCCGAGAACACAGGGCGGCAGGCCGCTTATGCAGGCGTTTAAACTGCGGCATTCATCACGCGAGTTTAGTAAAAAGAAATTGCCGCTGCAGGTACTGTCCGATCTTCTGTGGGCGGCGTTCGGTGTAAACCGCGCGGAAACCTGCGGTCGCACGGCACCGTCGGCACACGATTGGGAGGAGATCGACCTGTATGTCGCGACGGCCGACGGGCTCTATGTGTATGACGCGCACAGATGTGTGCTGAAGCGATTGCAGGCACGGGACATCCGTGCGCAGACTGGATTGCAATCCTATGTTGCGGACGCGCCAATTAATCTGGTTTACGTTGCGGACCTTGCGCGAATGGCCGCGGCTACTGAGGAGGAAAAGGCTTATTACTCCGGTCCGGATGCGGGGTTTATCGCGCAGAACGTGTATTTGTTTTGCGCATCGGAAGGTCTGGCAACAGTAGTGCGGGGGATGGTGGACCGCGCCGCACTCTCTAAGCTGATGAAGCTTTCGCCAAAGCAGCGCGTGGTGCTCGCGCAAACTGTCGGTTATCCTGGATGAACCCAATGAGCGACCGATCAATTTGTCTCAATGCGCGCCTTTGCCGATAATTTGATGTGGGCTCTTGTGATCCCTTGGAAATGTTGTAGAAAGCGCATTCTGAGCGGCGCCCAAGGCAAATAGGCATCAGAATAAAACTCCTGCGTAACGCGCGGACTATATGAATAGACTTACAAAGACACAATACGCCCGTTTGGCGCGCTTGCTCGACGCGCTCGATCACCGGATACGCGAGGATATTCGCGCTGTGCTGTTGCAGTCCGGTGACCAGAGATACATCGATCTTGCCGGAATGGTTCATGATACCGGGGACGAGTCCGTAGCAGATGTTCTGGCTGAACTCGATAACCAACTAATCGAGCGCCATTTACAGGAACTGAACGAGGTCGAGGCCGCGCGCCAACGGCTGGCGGACAAAAAAATCAACAGCTGCGTCGAATGTGGCGGCGAAATCGGCGTCGAACGGCTGACCGCTTACCCGGTTGCCGTGCGCTGCTTCGTATGCCAGGAGCAGTTTGAGAAAACCCACGCACACGAAGCCACCCCCCGGCTTTAATACGCTATGCCGGTCCACAACGCGGACATCGCGGCAATCTTCCAGGAGATCGCGGACCTGCTGGAAATCCGTGGCGATAATCCGTTTCGCGTTCGCGCCTACCGCAATGCGGCGCGCAGCGTCGGGGAATTCGGCCGCGAGTTCAAAACACTAATTGAATCCGGGGCGGAACTGCCGAAGCTTCCCGGAATCGGCCCCGACCTGACCGCCAAGATTCACGAGATTGTTGCCACAGGCCACTGCGCGGCGCTCGACAAGCTGCGCAAGGAAATGCCCCCGGCCATAACCAAACTGTTGCGCGTTCCGGGACTCGGTCCAAAACGGGTTCAGACGCTAAACCGCGAACTCGGCGTTGCAACGGTAGCTCAGCTTAAGCAAGCGGCGCGCGCCGGCCGCATACGCGACATTGCAGGATTCGGTGCGAAGACCGAGCGGCGCATCCTCGAAGCGCTGGAAGCGCACGCCGAGGAGTCGCAGCGAGTCAAGCTCTCCGTCGCAACACAATATGCCGAGGCGCTAGTCGATTATCTAAGGCGCGGGCGCGGCGTCAAACAGGTCGTGGTCGCAGGCAGTTACCGCCGCATGAAGGAAACGGTCGGCGATCTCGATATTCTGGTGACCGCCAAGGCGGGCGGAGAGGTGATGGAACGCTTCGTAACCTATGACGAAGTGAGCAAAGTGCTTGAGCAAGGGGAGACCCGTTGCAGTGTCGTGCTAAAAAGCGGGCTGCAGGTCGATTTGCGGCTGGTGCCCGAAGAAAGCTACGGCGCGGCATTGTATTATTTCACGGGTTCAAAGGCGCACAATATCGCAGTGCGCCGTCTTGCGCAATCGCGCGGCCTCAAGATTAACGAGTACGGCGTGTTCAAGGGGGAGCGGCGCGTGGCGGGGGAAACCGAAGAATCGGTTTTTGCTGCGGTCGGATTGCCGTTCATTGCGCCCGAGTTGCGCGAAGATCGCGGCGAAATCGAGGCCGCGCGCGCGGGCCGTCTTCCGCAGCTTCTCACGATTGCTGATTTGCGCGGCGACCTGCATACGCACACCAAGGCTTCCGACGGGCACAACACCGTCCGCGAGATGGCCGTTGCCGCAAAGGGCCAAGGCCTAAGTTACATTGCGATCACGGAACATTCGCGCCGGCTGGCAATGACCCACGGCCTCGATCCTGAGCGGGTGGCGCGGCAGATTGACGAAATCGACAGCATCAACGACGAGCTTTCCGGCATTACCGTGCTCAAAGGCATCGAGGTCGATATTTTGGAAGACGGCACGCTTGATCTGCCCGATTCGGTGCTGCAGCGGCTGGATGTGGTGATCGCCGCGGTGCACGGCAAATTCGAGCTGTCCCGCCGCAAACAAACGGAGCGCATCCTGCGCGCTCTGGACAATCGCTGTGTCAATTTGCTTGCGCATCCGACCGGACGCCTGATCGGCGCGCGCGAGCCGTACGATGTGGACATGCTGCGCATCATGCGCAAGGCGAAAAGTCGCCGCGTATTCCTGGAGCTCGACTCGCAGCCCGAGCGACTCGACCTTGATGATACGATGTGCCAGATGGCGCGCGACGAAGGCGTGCTGGTCAGCATAGATTCTGACTCGCACAGCACGTTGGATTTTGCCAACCTGCGCTACGGGGTGGGACAGGCGCGGCGCGGCTGGCTTGGGCCGGGCGATGTTCTTAATACCAGGGATCTTGCAGAACTGCGCCGGTTGCTTGCCGCGTGCCGCTAAGAGGATTGCCGAAAGGAGTCATGCCTGGCGTTTTCGCCAAAGCGTGTCAGGCACCTTGAGACGGGCGGACGTATTCGTGAAATGAAATGTTATTCTTCGTCGACCGTTTCACGTCGTACATGAGATTGTCAGCGATTTTTATTGCGTCATCGAGAGGCGGTGGAGGCGGGGGAAAGACTACGACGCCGATGCTGAAGCCGACTGACCAGTTGTTCTGGAAGACGACTTGCAGGAGGCGCTCCCGAATCCCTGTGAAGAACAGCTCCGCACCGGAAATATCGGTTTTCGCGAGCAGGATCGCAAACTCGTCACCGCCAAGACGTCCAACCGTGTCGGAACTGCGTGCACGCTCCGCCAGGGTAGCCGCCACGGTCTGGAGAACCCGGTCACCGATGCCGTGACCCAATGAATCGTTGATGCCCTTGAAGTTATCGAGGTCGAGATACGCCAGGGCAAGGGGATAGCGATGACGAGCCGCAAGCTGAAAAAGGAGCTGACATCTGTCCTTGAAGGCGCGGGCATTGAGAAGATTGGTAAGCGAGTCGCGTTGAGCAAGCCGCGATTGCAGTGCAAGCACTGCGTGCAATCTCGTGAGAAGATATGCGATTATAAGAAAAAAACCCAGCCGAACGAGCGCATTCCAAAGCGGAACAACGGCGTTGCTGTAATGGTGTCCCGATGTCAGATCAGCAATCAGCCAAATTGTCGCGGAGGCAACGCTCATTAGGATGCCGGCGCCAGTGCCCAAATACCAGGAGGCCAGAGAAACAGGAATCAGGTAGAAGATCGAGAACGACAGCTCGTAGCCGGTCAGGAAGTCGGTGGCACCGATAACACCCGCAAGCACAACGCAAGCGGCCGCCAGTGTAGCCCGGGTTCGAAGCGCGAGAAAGGCGTTCAAACGATCAAGCACATTGTTTTCAATCTAAAGTTGCATAACGGGTTGGCACCGGGGTTTTCATCGCTTGTCTTTCTTTGTCGCAGCCTTCATCGGTGAATAACCATGCACGTTACTTCGGAGACGCGAGTCGCGCAACTCCATTTTGGAAAGGACACACGAATTGATACCAAAGGTGCGACTCAAGGGCGACAAATCACCGCGGGCTACTTGACGCATTGCCCAAATGACGTCTGGCCCACTGTTTTGCCTGCCCGATGGCGATCCGAATTGCCTGGCCTTCCGGGTAGCCTTCGGCGAGCAGAGCGTTGGCGATAGCGATCGCCTTGTCGCGCACTGCCGGTTCAAGATGCTT